>JAQUXV010000189.1 GCA_028692205.1 Eubacteriales bacterium | reverse complement strand
TGCCGTTTGTCCGTTCACCCGGCAAAGCCCGCCAGCGATCCATTTGGCGATCTGCGAACGGGAAGCTCCGCAGGCTTCCGCAACCAGCACATCCAACCGGCCGTCACGCTCCGCCGTCAGGGCGGTTCGTTTCATTCGCCGTCGCCTCCTTTTTCAGCACCCAATCCTGCGGGCGTGCCAGCAAGCTAACGGCCAGCATCGCCACCCCGAAGCAGATGGCAATATCGGCCGGATTGCAGACATACCACGGCATCCAAGGGAAGTAAACCATATCCAGCACGAAGCCCATGGCGATACGATCCACAAGATTGCCCAGAAACCCTCCGAGGATCAGCGCTGTACAGATTCGCATGTACTGTGTAACGTGATAACGGCGCAGCGCCAGCCAGCCAATGCCGACCACCGCCACCGGCAAAACGGATATCAGCGCCGGATGGCCGGCAAAAATACCAAGCGCCATGCCTGTGTTGCGCGTAAGCTGCCATTCCAACAAGCCCGGCAGAACAACGACCGCTTCGCCAAAGCGCAGGTTGGCGATCGCCAGTATTTTCGCCGCGCGGTCCACCGCAAACACTGCCGCCGTTACCGCAGCAAACAGCGCGAAAAAAAGGATGCGCTTCCGTGCCGTGTTGGTTGAAGCCATCGCCGCGCCTCCCGCAAAACATCTCTTCGCTTCCATGCAGTAACGCCCGGAAACAAAGGTATCATACCATTATCGGCACCGTTTTGCAACGATCTGCGAACATTTGTTTTCATATCATTTATGTTTCGCGTTATGCTAATTTTCCCATTGGGAACAATTATATTCCCTTTACGATCATGAGCCTCCCTTGTCTTTATATCTCCACCCCTGTACAATACAACTGTAAGCGGCCGCAACAAATTGGAGGAAACTCAAATGGAACTGGAAATTGGATCCGTTATCACGGAGAAGCGCAAAGTGAAAGGCATCACACAGGAGCAGCTTGCCACTGTCGTAGGCGTAACCACCTCGGCCGTCAGCAAATGGGAAACCGGCTCCACCTACCCGGATATCACGCTCCTGTCCCCCCTCGCTCGTGCGCTGGACACAACGGTGGACGTGCTTCTTTCCTATCAATGTGAACTGACTGTTGATGAGGTGAAGCAGCTGGCAGAGCGAGCGACCGATTGCTATGAAACCAAAGGGTTTGACGCGGGTTGGGCATTCTGCCGGGAGCAGTTGCGGGAATATCCAAACAGTATTCCGCTCAAGTTTTATCTGGGTGCGCTCTTTCAGCCTTTCCTGCTGTTAAGACCCGGCTTTGATCCGGAGCACGTTCGGCAAATATACAGGGAATCGGCCGCTATTTTTGAAGATGTCCTTGCGGCGGGTGATCCGAGCTACACTTATCAGGCCACGTTGACCCTCGTCGGCTTCTACGCCATGCTGCACAACACCGAGCGTATGGAAGCGCTGCTTCAAAGCCTGCCGGAGAGCAAAGTGGAACCGGATTTTCTGTATGCTTCTCTCTATGCTATGCGCGGTGAGAAGAGCAAAGCAGTGAAGACTACGCAGCAGAACATACAGCGTGGTCTGACTCGGATGAGTGAAGCGCTGCGAATGCTTTGCGCTTTCGAGCGTGAAGCCGGTAACCGGAGCGCCGCCCGTCAGCTTGCGGAAAAGAATTATGAGTTGACACAGCTTTTGGGATCCTGTCAAGAAATTGCATATCCGGATCAGATCAAGGTTGCATTGGATGACGGAGATCGGAATACCGCGCTTACCGTATTGGAGAGCTATAGCGAATGGATTCATGCTTACCCGCCCGACCGCTCCGGCAACCCGGTTTTCAGCCAGCTTCAGCAGCCGGTACCGGCTTATTCCCGGAAAGTGCTCGCAAAAGCCCTGCTGATGGACCCCGAGCTAAAACAGCTTGAGAATGAGCAGCGCTATCAAGCGGTGCGGTCGAAGATGGACGCCATTTTACTGGAAATTTGATATGATTGTGTGCCGCTCGCCACTCGTTTCCCACACATTACGAGTGGCGAGCAATCTTTTCGATAGCTTTCCGCTAAAGCCGGCCGGATCGCTATGCCCTACCACACAAACAATGTCGGACGACCACGGAAGAATGCGAAGTCCTTTTATTATTCTCTCGGGCAAGGTCCGCGCCCCTTATTTTTTCGGATAAGGAAAAACTAGTTGGCTTGTGAGCGTATAGGCTCCATCCATCGGGCGACGCACAGACGAAGACCAATTTTTTGAAATTTTCGGATGTTCAAGGCCAGTCCACATAGGCTGTCCAGACCTTGCCCGAACATTTTGCAGCAGCTCCAGCAACAAAACCAAAGCTCCTCACTATAGGCAAAGCCCCTGTTTTCTTTCGAAAACAGGGGCTTGATTGCTTCCGTAACCGCTTGATCAGATGATCTCAATCAGGCACATTTCGGCGGCGTCGCCACGGCGGGGCCCGAGCTTATAGATACGGGTGTAGCCGCCGGCGCACTTCTTTTCCTCGTTGCGCTTTTTGAACTTGGGGCCGTAATCACGGAAGAGCTTCTCTACCACGGGGTACTTCACACCCTCGGTGCGCTCTTCGTAATCGTCCTTGTCCTCGCCTTTTTTGCGAACATCCTTGAGCTCGTACAGATAGCTCATGATAACGCGGCGGGCAGCGAGTTTGGAAGGCAGATCGTTGGTCACCTCCAGGGTGACGATCTGGCCTTTGTCGTTATGCTTCTGCTTGGTGGTCGCCACGGTGTTATCGCACTCGTTGACGGCCAAAGTGATCAAACGCTCGGCGGCGCGGCGCACTTCCTTGGCGCGGGCTTCCGTCGTTTCGATGCGGCCATACCAGATCAGGTTGGTTACCTGATTGCGGATCAACGCTTTGCGCTGATCGGCGGTACGCCCCAGTTTGCGTTGTGCCATGTCGGTATCCTCCTTAGTCGGACTGCGCGCTTATCGCCCCGGCTTGGGGGCAAGCGTTGAAATTTTACTCTTCGCTGGGTTTCAGCGACAGGTTGAGCGCTTCCAGCTTCTGCTCGACCTCTTCAAGGCTCTTGCGGCCGAGGTTGCGCACCTTCATCATGTCTTCCTGATTACGCTGCACCAGCTCGGCAACCGTGTTGATACCGGCGCGTTTCAGGCAGTTGTAGGCGCGAACGCTCAGATCCAGCTCCTCGATGGTCATTTCGAGAACCTTTTCTTTTTTGTCGTCCTCCTGATCGGTGAAGGTGATAGGCATCACCTGATCGGTCAGGCTTACAAAAAGGCTCAGGTGCTCGGTGAGGATCTTCGCGGCGGTCGAGATGGCCTCGTCGGGCATCACGGTGCCGTTGGTCCATACGTCGAGGGTCAGCTTATCGTAGTCGGTCACATTGCCGACGCGCGTATCCTCGATGGTGTAATTCACCTTGCGAATGGGGGTGAAAATGGAATCAACCGGGATCACACCGATGGGCATGTTGAGCGACTTGTTTTTATCAGCGCTCACATAGCCGCGGCCCTTCTCCATCGTCAGCGTCATTTGAAGATGCGCGTCAGAGTTAAGGGTAGCGATGTGCAGCTCGGTATCGACCATTTCCATTTCGTCGTCCATCGGAATATCGCCTGCTTTGAAGTCGCAGGGACCCTTCACGTCGATAATGACGGTCTTGGGCTGATCCGTGTACATGCGGAAGGAAAGCTGTTTCAGGTTCAGGATGATCTCCGTCACATCCTCGACAACGCCGGGGACGGTGGTGAATTCATGCTGGATCCCCTCGATATGGATGCTGGTTACGGCCGCGCCCGGAAGCGAGCTAAGCAACACGCGACGCAGCGCATTGCCCAGCGTATTGCCGAAACCGCGCTCCAGAGGCTCGACAACAAACCTGCCATAGGTGTTGTCCGCGCTCATTTCCACGCGCTCGATCCGCGCTTTTTCGATTTCGATCATTGGGTTTACCCTCCTGTTTCAAACCGGTCGGTTGAGGAATGAGAGCCTCAAGCCTAACGAGAGTAGAACTCGACGATCATGTTCTCCTGCAAAGTCAGATCAACATCATCGCGCTGCGGCAGGGCATTGACGGTGGTTTTCAGATCAGCGGCCTCCGTGGTAAGCCACTTGGGGACTACCCGGTTGATGCCCTCTTTCACGATCTTGAAATGCTCGATATCCCGACGGTTGGCACGGACGCTGATCGCGTCGCCGACCTTCGTAACGTAAGAGGGGATGTCCACTTTATTACCGTTAACGGTAATCAGACCGTGGGCAACAAACTGGCGGGCCTGGGCACGGCTGGAAGCAAGACCGCTGCGATAAACCACGTTATCCAGACGGCGTTCCAGCAGAGCGAGCAGGTTTTCACCGGTGATGCCTTTAATTTTTTCCGCTTTACGGAAGGTACGCTCGAACTGGCCTTCCATCAGGCCATAAGCGCGGCGCGCCTTCTGCTTTTCGCGAAGCTGCAGGCCGTATTCGGACTGTTTACGGGCACGGGCCTGGCCGTGCTGACCCGGAGGGGTCGGACGTTTCGTTTGCGCGCACTTGGCGGAGAAGCACTTTTCACCCTTAAGGAAGAGTTTGGTGCCCTCGCGGCGGCACATACGGCATACGGAATCTGTATTTCTTGCCATAATACTGTACCTCCTCGATTTCCTTACACTCTTCTACGCTTGGGCGGACGGCATCCGTTGTGCGGAATGGGTGTAACGTCTTTAATCATGTTAACTTCCAGACCCGCGGCCTGCAGGCTGCGGATGGCGGCCTCACGGCCGGAACCGGGGCCTTTCACGTATACTTCAACGGTTTTCAGGCCAAACTCCATCGCGGCCTTCGCAGCGGTTTCCGCCGCCATCTGCGCGGCGAACGGCGTGGACTTTTTGCTTCCGCGGAAGCCAAGCCCGCCGGCGCTGGCCCAGGACAGGGCATTGCCGTTGGTGTCGGTCAATGTGACGATCGTGTTGTTAAAGGAAGAGCGGATATGCGCGGCGCCACGCTCGACGAGCTTCTTCTCACGGCGTTTGCGCGTTACCTTCTTCATCTTTTGCTTTGGTGCCATTTCTGTTCATCCCTCCATGTGGATTACACTAGCTTTAGCGAGCCGCTTTCTTCTTACCGGCGATCGTACGCTTGGGGCCCTTGCGCGTACGGGCGTTGGTTTTGGTATTCTGGCCGCGAACCGGCAAACCACGACGATGACGTACGCCGCGATAGCTGCCGATCTCCATCAACCGCTTGATGTTCAAAGACACCTCACGACGCAGATCGCCTTCTACCTTTACGTTGTGCTCGATGTAATCACGAAGCTTGCTGACTTCCTGTTCGTTCAAGTCCTTCACGCGGGTGTCGGGGTTGATCTCCGTGGCGCTCAGAATCTTCTTCGAAGTCGTGAGGCCGATGCCGAAGATATAGGTCAACCCGATTTCCACACGCTTTTCTCTGGGCAAGTCTACGCCCGAAATACGTGCCATGTGTGTGATACACCTCCAATGATTGTAAGGGAGCCGTGCCCTCTTGGGCGAAGGGTCTCTTGTAATTGGCGTGCGTCGCGTAGAGGTGCAAAGCGTCGCCCAAGACCCCGCACGCCGCCCGGCCGAAACCCGCGCACGCGCTTTGTTAATTTTGGTAAACCGTACGTCGCCCGTGGTCGCACGCGTATTACGCGTACGCAGCCGCCCACGGCTCGTCGCCTAGTCTAACTTCCGAAGTATACCATATAAAATCCTTCAGGGCAATGGCTTTTCCAAATGTTTTCAGCCTTCGGCAAATGAAAATTTACAATCTAGTCCCCTGCGGAAAGTT
>JAQUXV010000188.1 GCA_028692205.1 Eubacteriales bacterium | reverse complement strand
GCAGGGGATTTACGCGGAAGCCTGCGTGCGTTCATTGCCGAGCACGATGTGGATGAAACGCTGTTTAAGGCAATTTTACGAAACATGGATTTCGGACGGCAGCAGTTCGACAAGGCCATCGAGGATTACAGCGAGGGGCAGAAAAAGAAGCTGCTGCTGGCAAGAAGCCTGTGCGAGCGCGCACACCTGTACGTGTGGGACGAACCTATGAATTATCTGGATGTTTTCAGCCGGATGCAGCTGGAAGAACTGCTGCTTCAGGCGGCGCCGACGATGCTGCTGGTGGAGCACGACCGGGCTTTTTTGCAGCGGGTATGCACTAAAAGGATTGATCTGGATGCATACCCCGAGGTTTCGGAGTAAAGCAGAGCCGCGTGTCGTACGGAATGAAAACGGCGCGCGGCGGAACCCTGTGCGAACCGTAAGCTGTCTATATCTTCCTGATATTGGCTTGCAAACACCCGTCCGGTATGCTAAGATAAGGCCACAATCATCTGCGTCACGGCGGGCGTTTTTTTCGTCCGTTAACGAAAACGTTTTCATTGAGGAGGAACACGATGCGCTACGGTTATTTTGACGGTCATGCCCGGGAATATGTGATCACCAACCCCGATACCCCAGCGCCGTGGGCGAACTATCTTGGCTCGCCGGAATATGGGGCGATCATCACCGTTAACGCGGGCGGATACAGCTTTGTAAAATCGGGCGCGGCGGGGCGCATCCTCCGCTATACCTTCAACCAGTTCGACGAGCCCGGCCGCTACCTGTACCTGCGGGACGACCGCACCGGCGATTTTTGGTCCGCCTCCTGGAAGCCCGTCACAAAACCGCTTTCAAGCTACCATACCCTCTGCCGCCACGGCACCGCCTATACGGAGTTTGCCAGCGAGTACGCAGGCATCTACACACGCGCGCTGTATTACGTGCCGTTGGGTGCGCAGCATGAGGTGTGGCGGCTTACCGTTGAAAATATGGGGGACAGGCCGAGGGCGATATCCGTGTTCGGCTATTGCGAGCTGACGAACGAGAATAATTACGAGCAGGATTTGGTGAACCTGCAATATACGCAGTTCATCAGCCGAACGGAGTTCCGGGACGACCATATTCTGCAGCATATTAACGAGTATTGCGAGCGGGATGAAGATGGGGCCAACGGGCGGGAGCGCTTTTTCGGGCTCGCGGGCGCGGAGGTGGCAAGCTGCACGGGCCGCCGTGAAGCTTTTCTCGGCCGCAGGCGGTTCGATGCCCCGCAGGTGTTGATCGACGGCCAATGCGACGGCAGCCATTGCTATAACGGCAACCCCTGCGGCGCGCTGCACGCGGCGCTGATTCTTGCGCCGGGCGAGAAACGGACGCTTGTATTCCTGCTGGGGCAGAAGACGGAGCAACAGGCGCGGACGCTGATCGACCGATATGCCGAAAACCCCGCCGATACAGCAGAGGCAGAGCTTAACGCCCTGAAAACCTACTGGCACGGCAAGCTCGCCAGTTTAACCGTGACCACGCCGGACGAACGTTTCAACGAAATGGTAAACACGTGGAACGCTTTCCAGTGCTTTACCACCGTGGTGTGGAGCCGCGCGGCCTCGCTGATGTACTGCGGACAGCGCAACGGGTACGGCTACCGCGATACGGTGCAGGATATTCAGGGCATTATCCATCTGGACCCGGCGCTGGCCCGGAAACGGCTTACGTTTATGCTGTCGGCGCAGGTGCATCACGGCGGCGGGCTGCCGCTGGTAAAGTTTACCCACAATCCCGGCCATGAGGATACCCCTGAGCAGGATAGCTATGTAAAGGCGACGGGGCACCCGCACTATCGCGCCGACGATGCGCTGTGGCTGTTCCCGACGGTATATAAATACATTGCCGAAACCGGCGATGCGGGGTATTTGCACGAAACCGTTCCCTATGCCGACCGGGATGAGGGCACGGTGCTGGACCATCTGAAACGTGCGATCGATTTCAGCATGACGCACCTTGGGCCGCACGGGATGCCCGCGGGCCTCCATGCCGACTGGAACGATTGCTTGCGCCTTGGCGCGCAGGGGGAGAGCACGTTTGTCGCTTTCCAGCTGTATGATGCCATGCGGATCATGCTGGAACTGGCAAAGGACGACGAAACGTATACCGGCTACCTGAAGCGGGAGAGCGGGAAGCTGTTGGCAACGCTGAACGAGCTTTGCTTTCAGGGTGACCGTTTCATCCGCGGGTTTACGGAGGCGGGCGCGGTCATCGGCGGCAAAGACGACGCCGAGGCCGCCATGTGGCTGAATCCCCAGAGCTGGGCGGTCATCAGCGGCGCGGCCACGAGCGCGCAGGCGGACGATGTGATGCAGACTGTCTTTGAAAAGCTTAACACGCCCTACGGGCTGGAAGTGATGAGCCCAGCTTACCGTTATCAGGCTTTTGACGGCGCACGGATGCTGCTGTTTAACCCCGGCGCCAAGGAAAACGGCGGGGTGTTCTGCCAGCCGCAGGGCTGGGCGATCCTCGCGGAAGCGCTGCTGGGGCACGGGGAGCGTGCTTTCCAATACTTTGCCGAATCCTCGCCCGCGAGTTTCAACGACAACGCCGATCTGCGCGTGCTTGAACCCTATGTACACGGGCAGTTTATTGAAGGTTCGGAAAGCCCGTACGCAGGCCGCGCGCATGTGCATTGGCTGACCGGAACCGCCACCACCGTTATGGTTGGCTGTGTGGAAGGCATTCTGGGCTTGCGGCCGACGCCGGAAGGGTTGGTCGTTTCGCCTGCAATCCCGGCGGAATGGGACGGCTTCACCCTGCGCAAGGTATTCCGCGGCAAAGCGCTGAACGTTACGGTGCAAAATCCCGACCACCGGGAAAGCGGCGTTCGGCAAATGACGCTGAATGGACGGCTCCATCCGGAACCGTTGATCCGCGAGGAGGAACTGCTGGCGGAAAACGAGCTGACGGTTACACTTTAAGGTAAAGATGATTTCTATCTTTCTCTACAGTATCATTACTGCAAACTGCATATCTTTAAGGGCCCGCGGCAACTTTTCTCTTGTTGCTGCGGGCTTTCTTTATTTGGAGGAGAGACAGACGAGGCCCAACTCTGCATGCGCTTGAACGATTGAGACAGAACGGGAGAGATTTACGCAAATTACTAGCTGGGAAAAACAAGAAAACGGTTTTCAAACCGTAAAGAGTGGGTATGTTTACCAAAGAACTTTGCGGGAGGCGTTTTGTGTGCGCGCTTTTGGTGCAGAAGGCAAGCAATGGCTAAGATGGTCAAGGCACGCTTGACAAAAGGTTTCCCCATGGGATTATACTGAAGAAAAACCGTCCTGATCGACTGCACGGCATGTGTGGAAAGGAAAACGTACTTATGGAGAATTTCCGCTTTTACGCGCCCACGTATTTCTGCTTCGGCAAAGGGGAGGAGCAAAGCATCGGCGAGCTGATCGCGCGCTTCGGCGGGCATAAGGTGCTGCTGCACTACGGCGGCGGCTCTATTCAGAAAAACGGGGTTTACGATCGCGTGGTGAAGGCCCTGAACGATTCTCAAATCCCTTATGTGGAACTGCCGGGCGTGAAACCCAACCCCCGCAGCGGGCTGGTGTACGAGGGGATAGAACTGTGCCGCAGGGAAAACATCGACTTTATTCTGGCGGTAGGCGGCGGCAGCGCGATCGACTCCGCCAAGGCGATTGCCGCGGGCGTGCCATACGAAGGCGACTTCTGGGATTATTATTCCACAGGGAAAACCGTTGATACCGCCCTGCCGGTGGGGACGGTGCTCACCATTGCGGCAGCGGGCAGCGAGGGTTCGCCGGATTCCGTGATTACGCACGAGCAGGATCTGTTCAAGCGTGGCGCGACGGGCGAAGCGATGCGCCCGAAGTTCTCCATCCTGAATCCGGAATCCACGCTCACGCTGCCCCGTTACCAGACGGCGTGCGGCATTACGGATATTATGGCGCATGTGTGCGAGCGTTATTTTACCAATACGGAAAATGTGGAAATTACCGACCGTCTCTGCGAGGGCGTGCTGAAAGCCGTGATTGAGGAAGCGCCCAAGGTGATTGCCGACCCGGAAAACTACGATGCGCGTGCGAACATTATGTGGTCTGGTATGGTGGCGCACAACAATATCGTCGGCGTGGGCCGCGAGCAGGATTGGAACAGCCACAGAATTGAGCACGAGCTTTCGGCTTTCTACGATGTGGCGCACGGCGCTGGACTTGCGGTAATCATGCCCGCGTGGATGAAACATGTGATGCGGCACGATGTAAGGCGCTTTGCGCAGTTCGCCGTGCGGGTATGGGGCTGCGACATGAACTTTGTCAATCCCGAGATTACCGCGGCGGAAGGCATTGCAAGGTTCCGCGCGTTCCTCACCGCCATCGGGATGCCCGCTACGCTTGCCGGGCTGGGCATTCAGGAAGTGGATATTCCCAAATTGGTCGATCACCTGTTCAGCGCCGAGAAGGAACCGCTGCCGGGCTTCATGCACCTGACCCGCGAAGACGTGACGGCGATCTACAAGCTGGCTTCCGAAGGCTGAGAAGGGTAAGTCTGTATTTGCCGAAACGGCAGATAACGATAAAAAAACAGGGCCGAAGAAATGATTTCTTCGGCCCTGCTGTGTTATCGGTAAGAAGGCTTACTTGGCATACTCCGAGGCGCGGGTTTCGCGGATCACGTTCACGCGAATCTGGCCGGGGTATTCCAGTTCCTTTTCGATGCGCTTGGCGACATCCTTAGCCAGCAGCTTCGTGCCTTCGTCGGTCACGTCTTCGGGCTTCACCATGATGCGCACCTCGCGGCCGCTCTGGATGGCGAAGCACTTCTCCACGCCCTGGAAGGAATTGGCGATCTCTTCCAGCTTCTCCAGACGCTTGATGTAGTTTTCCAAACTCTCGCGGCGGGCGCCCGGGCGCGCGGCGCTGATGGCGTCGGCAGCCTGCACCAGCACGGCTTCAATGGTCTGGGGCTCCACATCGTTGTGGTGGGCGAGAATCGCGTGGATGACGTCGGGGCTTTCGTGATATTTGCGGGCCAGTTCGCCGCCCAGTGTGACGTGCGTGCCTTCGGCTTCGTGGTCGACGGCTTTGCCGATATCGTGCAGCAGGCCCGCGCGCTTGGCAAGCGCAACGTCCGCGCCCAGTTCGGCGGCCATCATACCGGCCAGATGACTGACCTCGATGGAATGTTTCAGCACGTTCTGGCCGTAGCTGGTGCGGTAGCGCAGGCGGCCGAGCAGCTTCACCAGCTCGTGGTGGATGCCGTGCTGATGCGTTTCGAACACTGCCTGGTCGCCGGCTTCGCGAATCTGGTTATCGACTTCCTTTTTGGCTTTCTCCACCATTTCCTCGATGCGGGCGGGGTGGATGCGGCCGTCGACGATCAGCTTTTCAACGGCGATGCGGGCAATCTCCCGGCGTACGGGATCAAACGCGCTCACGATGACCGCTTCGGGTGTATCGTCGATAATCAGGTCTACGCCGGTCGCGGTTTCCAGCGCGCGGATGTTGCGGCCTTCGCGGCCGATAATGCGGCCTTTCATATCGTCGTTGGGGAGCGTAATAACGGATACGGTGCTTTCCGCCACATGGTCGGCGGCGCAGCGCTGAATGGCGAGCGCGATGATATTGCGGGCTTTCTTTTCACCCTCTTCGCGGGCCTTGGCTTCGATATCGCGCACCATGGCGGCGGCGTCGTGGTACGCTTCCTTCTGGATGCGGCTCACCAGCATCTGGCAGGCTTCGTCCTGCGTCATACCGGCAATGCGTTCCA
>JAQUXV010000187.1 GCA_028692205.1 Eubacteriales bacterium | reverse complement strand
CGCGCGATAGAGGCGGAGAGGTTAGCAAACGGATTGCCATATCGTATGGTAACGGTTCCGGCCTGTACGGACAAGTACATGAAAAAAACGAAGAAAATTGTCAAATTTCTAACGGTCAGGCAGGAAAAGAGGAGGTAGTACGAGAACAGATTGAAACGGGAAAGAATTGAGCTTTTTCAATATCCCAGATAAACAGGATCGAACCCGACGGAAGGAGAACGGAAATGCAGAACTCTCAAGACCTCACCAAGGTGGAGGCGCTGCGCGAAGCTCTGAACAAGGGCGATGAAAAGCGCCTCAAGGCACAGCGGGACGCCGGAAAGCTAACGGCACGCGAGCGCATTGAAAAACTCGTGGATGCGGGCAGCTTTGTGGAGCTGTTTGCGCTGGTCAGCGAAAACGGCGATGCGGCCGGGGTAGTAACCGGATACGCAACCATTCAGGAACGGCCGGTTTACCTTTTTGCGCAGGATTTTACCGTCCATGGAGGCGCGATGGGCAAGCTGCAGGCCCAGAAAATCAACAAAACGCTGGATATGGCGTTGAAAACGGGCGCGCCCGTGATTGCCCTTTGCGACAGCGCCGGCGTGCGCATCGACGAAGGTGCGGAGGCGATGAACGCCTATGCTGAAATCTACCGCAACATGGCGCGCCTGAGCGGCGTTTGCCCGATGGTCGCGGTAGTGCTGGGCCCCTGCATCGGCGGCGCGGCGCTGATTGCGCAGCTTGCGGATGTAAGCATCATGGCGAAAAAAGTCGGCTCCATGATGGTCTTTGGCCCGCAGGTGCTTGCGGCGATGAACGGCATCAATGTGGATATCGACAAAGTTGGCGGCGCGGAAATGATGGCTGCGCAGGGCGCGTGCTCGCTGGTAGCCGCGGACGAAGCCGAAGCGCTTGCGCTGACGCAGAAAGTGCTTGCGCTGCTGCCCGGCTGTAACGCCGAGGATGCGGAACTGGTGGAAGGCGACGATATGAACCGCCTGCTGCCCGCGCTGGATGCGTCGGACGTGAAGGGCCTGCTGGGCCAGTTGCTGGACGCCGGAACGATGATGGAGCTGAAAGCCGGCTATGAAACCGGTGTGCATACCGCTATGGGCCGCATTGCAGGCCGTTCGGTCGGCGTTGTGGCTACCGAAGCCGGTACGCTCACGGCCGGTGCGCTGCAAAAGGCCGCCCGGTTTGTACATTTTATGGATTGCTTCAACCTCCCCGTTGTCAGCCTGATCAACACACAGGGTGTGGCGGTGGATAAGCTGGATAACCAGAGCTGGCTGATGAACGCGCAGAGCCAGCTGTTATACGCCTACGCTACGGCTACCGTGCCCAAGCTGTGCGTGATTACCGGCAGCGCGATCGGCCAGGCCTACGTCGCCATGGGCGGCAAGGCGAACGCGGACGTTGCCTACGCATGGCCCGGCGCGGTTGTAAGCGCGCTCACGCCGGAAGCGGCTGTTGCCGTTTTGTACGCCGACGAGGTGAAGGCGAGCAAAGAGCTTTCGCCCGATGAGGCGCGCGCCAAGTATGCGGGCGAATATATTGAAAACGTGGCCGGCGCGCTCAACGCCGCCAAAGCCGGTCTGGTAGACGACGTGATCGACCCCGCCCAGACGCGCAAGCTGCTGGCGGCCGCGCTGGAAATGCTGATCAGCAAACGGGACAGCAATCCCGCTAAAAAGCACGGCAACATGCCGCTGTAAACGCGAAAGGAAGGGTAAACGATGAGTAAACTACTGTTCGGCCTTTCCGTGGCTGCGATCGGCATTATGGTTGTTTTCGCGGGTCTGGTGCTGCTGATCGGTTGCGTTAAGCTGATTACGCTGGCATCCACGCAGCGCAAGGCGAAACAGGCCGCGCCCACCGCACCGGTGGAGAAGGCTGTTGAGGCCGCGCCTATCGCGGAGATTCCGCAGGGTATCGCACCCGAAACCATTGCCGCCATCACCGCCGCCATTGCCGCGGTTTGGGAGGGCGACACCGGGTTTGTCGTTCGCCGTGTGCGCCGCGTGCATAACGCCGCCGCGTGGAACGTCGCCGGCCGTGAGGATCAGGTATACAGCCGGATGTAGGCTGTTTCGAAAGGCCGCGCCGCTGCAGGCGATTTGGCCGAAAATCATGAAACGTTCGTATTACAAGCAAAACAAGGAGGTAACCCCTTATGCGTCAGTTTAACATTACTGTCAATGGCATTGGATATCAGGTTTCCGTTGAGGAAGTCGGCGCCGGTGCGCCCGCTCCCGTTGCCGCGCCGGCCCCTGTTGCCGCCGCGCCTGTCGCCGCCCCCGCGGCCCCTGCCGCCAAACCCGCCGCCGCGCCCGTTGCGGAAGGCGTTAAAATCAGCTCTCCGATGCCCGGCACCATTTTGGATATTCGGTGCAAAGTGGGCGACGCCATTAAAAAAGGCGACGTGCTGCTGATTCTGGAAGCCATGAAGATGGAAAACGAAATCGTCGCCCCCGGTGATGGCACCGTGAAGCAAGTCAACGTGATCAAAGGCGCCTCCGTCAACAGCGGTGACGTGATGGTCGTGATCGGTTGAGGCCGTCGCGCTCCAACGAGAAATAGACAAAGGAGTTGATGGTCGACCATGGAAAGTATCAATGTTGGCGAAAGTTTAGCCAAGCTGGCTCAATCATCCGGTATCGCCGGGCTGTTGAACACGCCGCTGAACCTGATTATGATCGTGATCGCCTGCCTGCTGATCTATCTGGCGATCGTGAAAAAATACGAACCCCTGCTCCTGCTGCCCATCGCATTCGGCATGCTGCTGGCCAACCTGCCGTTCGCCGGTTTGATGGACGGCCCGACCTACGAGTATTTTAACGAAGCAGTGCATGCGGGCAAGAGCGGCGTCCCTGTCGTACTGACGGACGGATCGACGGTCTACCAGTATATCAGGCAAACCGGCGGCCTGCTGTATTACCTCTATCAGGGTGTTAAACTGGGCATCTACCCGCCGCTGATCTTCCTCGGCGTGGGCGCGATGACCGACTTCGGTCCCCTGATCGCAAATCCCAAAAGCCTGTTGCTGGGCGCGGCCGCGCAGCTTGGTATTTTCGTTACCTTCATCGGCGCGCAGCTGCTGGGCTTTACGGTAGCCGAGAGCAGCTCCATCGGCATTATCGGCGGCGCGGACGGCCCCACGGCCATCTACCTCACCGGTAAACTGGCGCCCCATCTGCTGGGCCCCATTGCCGTTGCCGCATACAGCTACATGGCGCTTGTGCCGGTGATCCAGCCGCCCATTATGCGCGCGCTGACCACCCGGAAAGAACGCGAGATCGTTATGGAGCAGCTTCGCCCCGTGAGCAAGCGTGAGAAGATCGTGTTCCCGATCGCCGTTACCATTATCGTCAGCCTTCTGCTGCCCTCCGCGGCTCCGTTGATCGGTATGCTGATGCTGGGCAACCTGTTTAGGGAAAGCGGCGTTGTGGACCGGTTGAACAAGACCTCGCAGAACGAACTGAACAACATCGTCGTGATTTTCCTGGGCGTAACGGTCGGCGCTACGGCCAATGCGGAAACCTTCCTGAACTTAAAAACGCTGGGCATTCTGGTGCTGGGCATCGTCGCGTTCAGCTGCGGCACCGCGGGCGGCGTGCTGCTTGCCAAGCTGATGAACAAGCTGACCGGCGGCAAGATCAACCCGCTGATTGGCTCCGCTGGCGTATCCGCAGTGCCGATGGCGGCGCGTGTAAGCCAGGTGGAAGGCCAGAAAGCCAACCCGAGCAACTTCCTGCTCATGCATGCCATGGGCCCCAACGTCGCCGGTGTTATCGGCTCGGCGATTGCGGCCGGTATTCTGCTGAGCATGTTCGGCGCGTAAAAAAACGGATCCGGTTGCCGGAACCCGACGTTTGAAAGGAGAACCTAATATGGCCAAGGTCGGAATTACCGATACCATTTTACGCGACGCGCATCAAAGCCAGGCCGCGACGCGTATGCGGATTTCGCAAATGGAACCCGCGTTTGAAAAACTGAACAAGGCCGGTTATTTTTCGCTGGAGTGCTGGGGCGGCGCTACGTTCGACAGCTGCCTGCGCTTCCTGAACGAAGATCCCTGGGAGCGCCTGCGCACGATCCGCAAGGGTATTCCCGATACCAAACTGCAGATGCTGCTTCGCGGCCAGAATATTCTGGGCTACAAGCATTATGCGGACGACGTTGTGGATTTCTTCGTCAAGAAGACCATCGAAAACGGCATTGATATCATCCGCTGCTTCGACGCGCTTAACGACCTGCGCAACATGGAAACAGCCGTGAAAGCCACCAAGAAATACGGCGGCACCGCGGAAGTGGCCATGAGCTACACCATCAGCCCCGTTCACACGGAGGATTACTTCGTGAAACTGGCTGGGGAAATCGCCGAAATGGGCGCGGACATCATCTGCATCAAGGATATGGCGAACCTGCTTCTGCCGTACTCCGCATATAGCCTGGTGAAACGCCTGAAAGCGGAAACCAATTTGCCGATCGTACTGCACACGCACGACACCACCGGCACCGGCGCTATGACGCTGCTGAAGGCTGTGGAAGCGGGCGTAGACGTGATCGACACCGCGCTCTCCCCGCTGGGCGGCGGCACCTCGCAGCCCCCGACGGAAGCAATGGTTGCGACGCTGCGCGGCACCGAGTTCGATACTGGCATCGACCTGAAGCTGCTGGTCGATCTGGCCAGCCACTTCCGCGGCGTTGCGGCGGAACTGACCAAAGAGGGCTGGCGCGATCCCGCCCGCGTGCTGGCGACCGACGTGAACACCCTGCTCTATCAGGTGCCCGGCGGAATGCTGAGCAACCTGATCGGTCAGCTGAAACAGGCCAACGCGATGGACAAGTATTACGACGTGCTTGCGGAAGTGCCGCGTGTGCGCAAAGACTTCGGCTATCCGCCGCTGGTTACCCCGACAAGCCAGATTGTGGGCACGCAGGCCGTGATGAATATTCTCGGCGGCGAACGCTACAAGATGGTCACCAAAGAATCCAAAGCGCTGTTGCGCGGCGAATACGGCCGCCTGCCCGCGCCTGTGGACGAAGCGGTGCGCAAGAAGGTTATCGGGGATGAAACGGTGATTACTCACCGCCCCGCCGACGATATCCCGCCGGAACTGGACAAGTACCGCGAAGAAATCCGCGATTACTATCAGCAGGAAGAAGACGTGCTCAGCTATGCGCTCTTCCCGCAGGTGGCGCTGAAGTTCTTCCAGTATCGTCAGGCCAAGCAGCTTGGCGTGGACAGCACCATGCTGGACAAAGAACAGAAAACCATGCCGGTGTAATATATCGACTGGATAAGGTTACAAAACCCCGTTCGCGTCATTTGACGCGGACGGGGTTTTTGCGACCGGCGGTTTGTGCGGGATCACGTTGTGGAGCGTGCGGGGGAACGACTGCTTTTGCTGCGCCCATGGCAGGGCAAGCGTTAAAGCTTGTTTGGCGGGGATGCGGATTCGGATGGAGATGAAGACGTATTTTCCAATATGAAAGATAATACCGGCGATACTGTCGCAGGCACCGCTGCTGCCGCTGCTGCCGTCCGGCAGAATGATGCAGATGAGCGTTATGAAAAAGCGCTGTTTTCGCCGGGTTCCCTTTACGGAACGCGCATGGCAGGGTATAATAACGGCAGAAAAACCGTAAAAAGGAGTGTCGTTTATGATTGATTTTATTTTCCAGAATCCGGCCAAGATCATCTTTGGCAGGGACGCGCTTTCCCATTTGGGCGAGGAGGCGCTGAAATATGGCGACAAGGCGCTGCTGGTGTACGGCGG
>JAQUXV010000186.1 GCA_028692205.1 Eubacteriales bacterium | reverse complement strand
GCATCACGCTGATGATCTCCGCGCAGATCCTGATGGGGCTTGTAACGCTGGTGCTGGGGCCGGTGGTGGTGCGGATGGTGTTTGAGCAGATTATGCTCCTGCTCTCCATCCGGGACGAATCCGCCCGAACCAACGAGCTGCTGCTCCGTATGCAGGAGCGGACGCCGCCTCCCCCGCGGCCCATGCCCCCGCAGCAGGGCGGCTATCCGCCACGGCAGGGCGGTTATGCGCCGGGTTACGGCGGGCAGCCGAGGCAGGCTCCGGAAGGCAGCATGAGCCAGCGCTATGCGCCTGTGCCGCCGAACTCCGGCTACCCCACCCCCGGCACCGAAGCGCCCCATGCGCCCGCCCCGGGCGGAACCGGACGCCACACCCCGCAGGGGTAAGCGCTAAAACTATTCCGGATGCGCGGAAGGCCTACGGTTCCGGGCGCGGAATGCCGACCGGTTAAAGCCCGGTTTGCCAACCCGCGAGGCTCGTTGTAAGCGCCCGCGCGGAGCGCTGAAGCTGTTGCCTTCCGTGCGCGCCCCTTTCGGGAACAGCCGGAAAAAGATGATCCGGCTGGACGGACGTACCGGAAAGGGCGGCGATTGTGTTCGCACCCCTGCGGTACACCGTCGCTACGCCGTGCGGGCTGCGCGCCTGCCGCGGCACCCGAAAAAGTGATGAAAGCATAGCTTTTTTCGCCGGCCGACAAGAATGTGGTTTCTTCCGTCGGAGCGGGGTTTGAGCGATCAAACCGGGGAAAAAAGAAAGGAAGAATGTGCCTGTTTTCCCGCGCGGCTCTTTTATAATCGCGCCGTATAGTGTATAATAAGGCGAATCGCTTTGAGGGAGTGAGGCAAGTGGCTACGGAAATGAACGGAACGACCAAGTTCTCGCCCATTGTGGAGGGAAGCAACGGCGCCCGCGATATTCTGGAGCACGTTTATCGGGCGCTGCAGGCCAAGGGATACGACCCGGTAACGCAATTGGTGGGCTACATCATCTCCGGCGACCCGACTTACATTACCAGTTATCAGCAGGCTCGAAGCATGATCTGCCGCCTTGAGCGGGACGAGATTGTGGAGGAGCTTGTTCGGGTATACCTGAAAGGGCTTGACGAGTGACAGGTTCCGGCCGCGTTCTCGCGCTGGATGTGGGCGACGTGCGCATCGGCGTGGCGGTTACCGACCCTACGCGCACCATCGCCCAGCCGGTGGAGGTTTATCGCCGTGTGGGGTACGGCCCCGACAGCCGTTACGTGCAAGCCCTGTGCGAACGGTATCAAACGGCGGACGTGTTGCTGGGCCTGCCCCTGAACATGGACGGTACCCGGGGCGGGCAGGCGGAAAAGGCGCTCGCGTTTGGCAAAGTGCTCGCCGACGCGGGGCTGAACATTTTCTACTGGGACGAGCGGATGACCACCGTAACCGCCGAGAAAACGTTGATCGAAGGCGGAGTGCGGCGTGACGAGCGCAAACGCAATGTGGATAAACTGGCCGCGGCGGTCATCCTTACGCAATGGCTGGCCAGCGGCGCAAAAATTCTGAATGATACGGAAACCTGACCGTGGGTCGCGCCGGAACTGCGGGCGGCCACGGTTCACAAAGGAGCGGGCTTTATGAAAGAGCAGGATCAACGCGAACCGGCCGGGGAGAACGACGAGCATATCGTGACCCTTCAGGATGAGAATGGCAACGACATCACTTTCGATCATTTGCTGACGTTGGAATTCGAAGGCGCGAATTATATCCTGCTGGAAGCGCAGCAGGACATGGAGGATTGCCTGCAAGGCGAATCCATCATCCTCAAGATCGAGCAGGACGAGAACGGCGATGATCTTTACGCGACCATAGAGGACGAGGAAGAGTATCAGCGCGTTTTCCAGAAGTGCCTGGAGGTTCTGGAGGAACAGGGCGACGGAGAGGAAAACTGATCTCCGGATAATGGTATAACGATACCCCCGCCGCGGCAATCGCAAGCCGCGGCGGGGGTATTTTGCTGAAAAGGCCATTTGTTTTATCGTCTGCGCTACAGCGAGGCTAATATAAGTGGTGGAATTCCGATCAACTGTCGCGGTGCCTGCAGTCCATCTCCCGGAGAAAAGCCGGAAGGATGGTTAGCGTCCGAAAGCGCGCTGGAACCCTCGCCTGCCACCACGTTTCCGCGAAACCGGTTGGGCAATCGCAACCGGCTTACGGCACAATTTCTACAGCCTCAATCTGTTCCCGGTAGGCAAACAGCACCGCCATATCCTCCGGGGCAAGGGCGATGCAGCCCTGTGTCCAATCCATATCGGTGCGGCCTTCATGCAGGTAGATTTCCCCGCCCAGCGCCGTGCTCCACGGCGGGCGGCGACCGTCGGCCTGTGCGCTCTCCACCGCGCGAAGCTCCTCCACGCTGATTTCGCCTTCCGTATACGCGTGCCGCGCGTCATGCCCGTTTGGGTAGGCAATGCCCAGACTTCGGCCATACTTCCCGCTTTCTTTGCTAAGGCAAATGCGGTAAACGCCTTCCGGCGTTTTGCCGTCGCCTTCGCGGCGCTTGGGCCCCACAGGCTCCCGGCCCAGCGCCACGCGGGCGCGGAGCAGCAGGGATTCGCCATCCGTAAGCTCCAGCAGCCGCCTTGCTTTGTAAACCTGTACGCGCGTGTTTACCAGCTCCCCTCCGCTGTACCTGAACGGTCAAATTTGAACATACTGCAACATTCTTGAAAAGGGGGGTAAAACCCTTGCACCCATACAACACCTGTGCCATAATAAAACAAGTACGGCGCGTATGCCGAGAAGTGGTATAAATCAAGGACAATCGGGATGATCGCCGTTCCCACCGAATCGCTTCCCATTACGAAGCAAGGAAAGGACGCAAAAATATGAACAAATTTCGCAAAGTGCTTGCCATGCTGCTGAGCGTGTGCCTGCTGGCAAGCTTCTCCATCTCTCTGGCGGAAGCGCAGGATGTAACCGCCGTCGCCACCGACGAGGTAACCGACGCCGTCGCCGTAACCGCCCCGCAGCTGGCAGACACCGACGTGATCGCCACCGTGGAGGGCACCGACATCACCTGGGCGGACGCGGCCACCTATTACCAGAGCCTCGTGAACTACTATGGCGAGCCCGACGATACCAGCCTGGAGCTGTATTACGCCGTCGCCATGGAAGAGGCCGTAACCATGAAACTCATCCAGGCCACCGCTGCCGCCAACGGGCTGGACCAGTACACCGACGACGAGAAGGCCGCGATCTACGCCTCCTCCGATTCCGATTGGCAGTCCGCGCTGGACAACTATGTGCAGTCCGCGGGCAGCCTGACCGACGAATCCACCGACGAGGAAAAGGCTTCCGCGTATGCCGAGGCCGAGGCGTACTACGGCAACCTTGGTTACACTAAGGATATCCTTCGCCAGAACTATCTGGACAACGAAACCTACACCCGTGTGCAGGAATTTGTTTGCAAGGACATCACCGTGACGGATGATGATATCCAGCAGCAGTACGAAACCAATGTCGCGAACGATCAGGCGCTGTACGAGAACGATCTGGATTCGTACGAGTATCAGCTGATGCTCTACAATTACCAGTACGCGACCGAAAAACCGTGGTACCATCCCGCGGGCTACCGTTACGTAAAGCACATCCTTCTGCCGGTGGACGATACCCTGCTGAGCACCTACACCGATCTGCAGGCCCGTCTGGAAGAGCAGATGGAAAATGAAGCGGACACCACTTCCGATACCGCGGCCGACGCCACTGCGGCGCCCGATGCGACCGTTGAGGCGGATACGACGCCCGAACCCACCGAAACGCCCGTAACCGAGGCGGATGTTGACAACGCCAAGGCGGACATCCTTGCTTCGCTGCAGGATAAGACCACCGAAATTTACGATAAGATCGCGCAGGGCGAGGATTTTGACGCATTGATTGCCGAGTACGGCGTGAACGCGGACGGAACCGCCAGCGACCCGGGTATGACCAGCGGCGATTACCCCAACGGGTACGAAGTCGCCCTCGCCTCCACCAGCTTCGTGCCAGAGTTTGTGGAAGCCGCCTTCTCCATCGATGAAATTGGCGGCGTGAGCGCCCCCTACGTGAGCGACTACGGTGTCCACATCGTAAAATACATGGGCGACGTGCCTGCCGGCCCCGTGGAACTGACCGACGAGCTGAAGGAGAGTATCCGCTCTACCCTGCTTACGGACAAGAACTCCGCAGCCATGGATGCCTGGCAAGCAGCCGCGGATATCCAGTACACGGGCCTGCTGAAGACTGTTGACGAGCTGCAGGGCACGGACAGCACCGACAGCGCCGAATAACACATTCCATTATCTTTGGCCCCCTGAAAAGGGGGCCTTCTTTTTTGCCTTTTGAAAAGGCAAAAGGGAAAGGCACACTGCCCGTGCGCAAGGGGAAGGGGTGTCGCACCTGCGGGTGCGAGCAGGGGCTTTCCGCTCGCCCCTGCGCCCTTCGGGCCCTGTTGGGCTCTTTTTTATGCGCCATTTGGCGCGGGCAAGGGGATGCGTCTGCGGGTGCAAGCAGAGGCTTTCTGCTCGCCCCTGCGCCCTTCGGACCCTGTTGGGCTCTTTTTTATGCGCCATTCAGCGCGGGCAGGGGTGTCGCGCCTGTGGGTGCGAGCAGAGGCTTTCCGCTCGCCCCTGCGCCCTTCGGGCCCTGTTGGGCTCTTTTTTATACGCCATTCGGCACGGGCAGGGGGAGGCGTCTGCGGACGCACGGGGGTGTCGCACCTGCGGGTGCGAGCAGGGGGCTTTCCGCTCGCCCCTGCACCTTTCGGGCCCTATTGGGCTCTTTTTTATGCGCCATTTGGCGCGGGCGAGGGGATGCGTCTGCGGACGCACGGGGGAGTCGCACCTGTGGGTGCGAGCAGGGGCTTTCCGCTCGCCCCTGCACCCTTCGGGCTTGCAGTCGGGCAAGGGGCGCGGTGCTTCCTCTCGGAGTACAGGATAGTCGTCCGCCGACACCACGGATGGCAGAGCAACAATGCTTTACAGAAGCATCCGTGGTATCGGTGACCGACAAGCCTGTCCATCCTGCGAGGGAGCACCGCGCCCCTGAAGCAACAATCTGCAAGCGGAAGAAAAATCGGCAGACAAACATGCAAGGGAAAAGAGATTGAAACCGCATGGGAAGGGGAAGGTTCCCTGTCGCCTGACGGCAAGCAAGGCGGGACGCGAAAGGGTTCGCTCCGCAGGATGGACAGGCTTGTCGGTCGCCGCTGCCGCAGCGGCGGTGGACGACTATCCTGTACTCCGAGGGGCGACCCTTTCGCGCAGCCCGCCGCCAACGCAGGCGACCCGAAGGCTCCCAAAGGGCGAGCGGAAAGCCCTTTGGTCGCGCCCGCAGGTGCGAAACTCCTGTGCGCCCGCAGGCGCATTCCCTGTTCCAATGCCGAACGGCACAAAAAAAGGACGCAAGCTGCGCCCGAAGGCTCCCAAAGGGCGAGCGGAAAGCCCTTTGGTCGCACCCGCTGGTGCGAAACCCCTGTGCGCCCGCAGGCGCATTCCCTGCCCCGGTGCCGAACGGCACAATAAAGAGCCCAGCAGGGCCCGAAGGCTTCCAAAGGGCGAGCGGAAAGCCCTTTGGTAACACCTACAGGTGCGAAACCCCTCTTTACTTTCCTGCCTTTTGAAAAAGGTAAATCCAAAAGACCGGGCGGCTGAATGCCGTCCGGTCAAAACCCAGGCTATTCAATTTGTATCTCTGCTCGATGGGAAATACCTGTCAGTGATCCGGGTTGGTTTTCCTGTTCCGTCCGGGTTAAAATCCTTTCGGTTCGAATACCATCA
>JAQUXV010000185.1 GCA_028692205.1 Eubacteriales bacterium | reverse complement strand
CCGATAAGGTAAGCCTGATTGCGCTGGGCAACAGCGATGTGCCCGTAGGCCAGTATGCGCAGGATGTGTATGAATACCTCGGCTTGTGGGATCAGCTGAACAGCGAAGGCAAAATAACCTTCGGCACTAATGTTAAGGAAGTGCTTTCGCAGGTGGAAACCGCCGCCGTGGACTGCGGCGTGGTGTATATTTCCGATGCTGCGACCGGCACGGGCATTACGGTGGTTGCGACCGCGCCGGAGGGAAGCCACAAACCGGTCAACTATCCCGCCGCGGTACTGAAAAAAACGAAGCACGAAGCGGAGGCAAAAGCGTTTTTGGAATATCTGAAGGGCGACGAAGCTTCCAAAGTGCTAACGGACATAGGCTTTCAGGTGCCTGAACGCTGATTGGACTATCCCGTTGTACATACGGAAAACTGAAGTGTAAGACAACGAAAAACCTAATGTAATTAATAAAATAAACAGTTTACCCGGCGTTTCCGGCACAAAGGGGACGTCGGGTAAACTGGAAAAAAGCGAGCTACAACTCGTCTTTCGGCCGAAGGAGGCTCACGACTGATGGACTGGTTTCCATTACTCAACTCGCTCAGAGTCGCGCTGATTGCAACGGTGCTCACTTTTCTGCTGGGAATCTGGGCGGCCAACGGAATCACACGCCTGCCGACATGGCTGAAAGGCGCGCTGGACTGCGTGCTTACACTGCCGCTGGTACTGCCGCCGACGGTCGTTGGCTTTTTTCTGTTGAAAACCATCAGCCCCAAGGCTCCGCTTGGTATCCTCGCGATGAACGCCTTTGGCTGGAAATTGACGATGACATGGTATTCGGCCATATTTGCGACAACGATTGTCGCTTTCCCGCTGATGTATCGCACCGCGCGCGGCTCGTTTGAGCAGCTCAGCCCCGAATGGGAGGCGTGTGCGGCGACGATGGGGCTGTCGCGGAGTTTTATCTTCTGGCGCATCAAAATTCCCAACTGCAAGGCCGGATTGCTTGCGGGCACGGTGCTGTCCTTCGCGCGGGCACTGGGTGAATATGGCGCGACTTCCATGGTAACAGGGTATATTCCCGGGCGTACGGCCACGGTGGCGACGACCGTTTATCAGTTATGGCGCGAAGGAAACGACGCGCTGGCCTATCGTTGGGTAATCATTGATCTGGCAATTTCAATGGTGGTTTTAATCGCCGTGAACATGCTTGAAAAGCGGGGAGGCATTCGCCGTGCTGGAAGCGAGTATTGAGAAGCGGTTTACAGGGTTCTGCCTGAAAGCGAACCTGAGCGCTGGCAACGAAACCCTTGCGCTGCTGGGCGCGTCGGGCGCGGGCAAAACGATGACGCTGAAATGCCTGGCGGGCGTGGAGAAACCCGATCGCGGAAGAATCGTGGTAGATGGGCAGGTGTGGTTCGACAGCGATCAACACATCTTCGTGCCTCCGCAGGAGCGGGGCGTAGGCCTGCTGTTTCAAAACTATGCGCTTTTCCCCAACATGACGGTGAAACAGAACCTGTTTTGCGGGCTGAGGCACGAAACGCCCAAAAAGCAATGGGATGAGGAGGCGAATATGCTAATGGAACAATTTCGGATTACCGGGTTGGAAGACCGTTTGCCCAGCCAACTTTCAGGCGGGCAGCAACAACGTGTTGCGCTGGCGCGCTGTCTGGCCCGCAAGCCGAAGCTCCTGCTGCTGGACGAGCCTTTCGCCGCGCTGGATTCTCATTTGCGTTGGCAATTGGAGCAGGAGCTGGCGGCGACGCTTTCCACCTTCGATGGCACCGTATTGTATGTAACCCATAACCGGGAAGAAACACGCCGGCTGTGCGACAGGGTGTGCGTGATGCGCAAAGGCAGCGCCCGGAAGGCGGTAGCCGTGGGAGAATGGTTCCACAACCCGGAAACCGGCAGCGCCGCAAAACTGGCGGGATTTGAAAACGTTGTAGATGTAACGGTCAGCGCAAACGGCGTTGCGGATATTGCGGACTGGGACATGGTGGTGCCCTGCGATCACCTAAGCGCTGTGGCGGCCGCGTTCCGCGCGGAGGACGTGCACTTTGCGGACCGGCAAGAGGAAATTGCCGTTTACTGTCGAATTGTACGTTCGACGGACCAGGAGACAATTGCGGCTCCGCTGGAAAGGCCGGACTGCCTGATTCGCGCCAAGGCGGATGAAAAACTGGCGGAGGGCGACGTGAAATGGCTGTGCGTTCCACAACAGAAAATCATATGGCTGAGCCCGGAGGAGTAAACGTGTATACAGTGGCGGTCGTTACCGTTAGCGATCGCTCCTACGCGGGCGAGCGTGAGGATACCGCAGGCCCCGGTGTAGCCGCCATGCTGAAGGACGTCGGTTTTGACGTACAAAAAACCGTTATTGTGCCGGATGAGCGTGAACAGATTGAAGAGACGCTTGTTCGGCTGGCGGAGGAAGATTTCGCGCTGGTCGTTACTACGGGCGGAACCGGATTTTCACCCAGAGACGTTACGCCGGAAGCGACGCTTGCGGTGTGCGAACGCCGCGTCGACGGGATACCGGAGGCGATGCGCGCCGCTTCGATGAAGATTACGCCGCGGGCGATGCTGTCCCGAGCGGCAGCGGGCATTCGAGGCAGAACCCTGATTGTGAATTTACCGGGAAGCCCCAAAGCGGCGAAGGAGAACCTTGCCGCGGTAATTGGTTCGCTGGAGCATGGGCTGCTGATGCTGCGCGGCGGCCCGGCAGACTGCGCAGCACAGACGGAAAAAACAGCCGGAAAACCGCGCCAACCTGCAAAGTAACAGAGCTGTATCGGTTGACCGGATTACGATTGGCAATCACGGCGCGGGCGTAAAACGTGCTCTCCCAAGCCGAGTCGCTTTGAGGTGAAAAGCGGCAACGCGAAAGAGCCAACAGCCACATGGCTATCTTTAATTGCAGGCCGTCGTATACGGCATTGACGGGAAGTGAATGTTTTCATGCTGGATTCCTGCGGACGCGAGGTGCGTATGATGCGTCTGGCGGTGACCGATGCGTGCGATCTGCGCTGCGGGTACTGCATGCCGGAAAACGGATCAGCGACATGCGGAACATCGCTTCCTATCGATAAAATCGTTGAAATCGCAAACGCCGCTGCCCAATGTGGAATCAATAAAATACGCCTCACCGGCGGGGAGCCGCTGCTGAGACCGGATATTGTGGAAATTTGTGAACGCATCGGCAAAATTGACGGAATTCGCACGTTGTGCATTACCACCAACGCTACTCGGCTGAAGGAACTTGCCGTTCCGCTAAAAAACGCCGGGGTGAGCAGGGTAAACATTTCGCTTGATTCGCTGAACCCAAAACGCTACGCGGAAATCACCCGCAAAGGCACCCTGCAAAACGCGCTGGACGGTTTGCACACGGCGCTGGAGGCGGGCTTTGAGCGCATTAAAATCAACTGTGTGCTGATTGGCGGGATAAACGATGTGGAAATCCCCGATTTTGTCGCGCTGACGAAAACACTGCCGTTGGAAGTGCGCTTTATCGAGCTGATGCCGATGGGCGAATGTGTGAACTGGCCGAAAGAGCGGTTTATCAACGACGATGCGGTTTTACAAGCTTGCCCGGAACTGATACCGATTACCGACGAGGGCGTGGCACGCCGGTACCGTCTGCCGGGCGCTGTGGGGACCGTGGGTTTGATTCGCCCCATGAGCCACGCATTTTGCGGCGCGTGCAACCGGATACGCGTTACGGCGGACGGGATGCTGAAGCCCTGCCTGCATTCCGGGATGGAATTGGATTTGCGAACCCTGAGCGGCGCTGCGCTGCAGGCGCGTATTGCGGAAGGCATCGGTGAAAAGCCGCCGACGCACCACCTGAATGACACAGGAACGGAAACGTGTCGCCGCATGAACCAGATCGGAGGATAACATGGCCGAACTAACGCACTTCAACGACGAGCGTCGGGCGCGCATGGTGGATGTTACGGAAAAACCGGTTACCGATCGCACGGCGACCGCGGAAGGCTTTGTGGCGATGGCCCCGGCGACGCTTGCGCTGATTCAGAACGGAGAGATGAAAAAAGGCGACGTGCTTGCCGTCGCGCAGGTTGCGGGCATTCTGGCCGCTAAACGCACGCATGAACTGGTGCCCATGTGCCATCCCATCGCGCTGACGGCGGTTGATTTGTCTTTTCGCTATAACGCCGACCCCTGCGGAATCCGAATTCTTGCGTCCACCCGCTGCAAAGGGGAAACGGGCGTGGAGATGGAGGCGCTGACCGCCTGCTCGGTTGCGGCATTGACGATTTACGATATGTGCAAAGCCGTTCAGCGTGATATGGAAATACAAAACATCCGTCTGCTTACGAAAAGCGGCGGCAAAAGCGGGGTATTCCACCGCAAGCCGGACGCCTGACGGCATACGATAACGCTGGCAGGCTAATTGGTTTTAAGAAATTTCAGCCCTGAACCGACTGCAGGGTAACTGGACTGAAAGACGGCAACATTGCAGCGGCTTCGGGTATGAAGCAGGTATGATGCCGCATCACGACGGCGGAAGCTTAACTATCCCAGTATGCAGGATAGAATGAAACGCAAAGGAAGATCAGATTGGCAAAGGTCGTAAGCGTTAACATCAGCGAACGTAAGGGGCAGTGCAAGCACGCCGTAGAGCAGATTACCCTCAAGGTGGGCGTGGGAATTGTCGGCGACGCGCACGCGGGGAACTGGCACCGACAAATCAGCCTTTTGGCGGAGGAGAGCATCGATATCATGCGCGCGCAGGGATTAAGCAACCTTTACGCGGGCATTTTTGCGGAAAATATCAACACGGTGGGAATCGAACTGAAAACCTTGCCGGTCGGCACGCAGCTTACAGTGGGTGAGTGCCTGCTCGCGGTTACGCAGATCGGCAAACAATGCCACAACGACGGCTGCGCTATCCAGAAGGCGGCTGGGCATTGCGTAATGCCGACCGACGGTATTTTTGCGATTGTGCTGAAAGGCGGAACCGTCCGTGGCGGCGACGAAATTGCCGTGTTGCCGGAAGAATAATTTTCAACCCTGCGCAAAGCTGTGCTTTTCTGTAACAATGGCTTGCAGGGCTGTAAGTGTTTCACGGATTTCGGCCTCGGTGTTGCCGTGGCCAATGGAAAAGCGAACCGCGCCTTGCGGAAACGAGCCCAGCGTCCGGTGTGCCGAAGGCGCGCAATGCAGGCCGCAGCGCGTTGAGACGCCGTAATCCCGCGCCAGACGGTCGGCAACCATTGCGTTGTCCAGCCCTTCGAAATCCAGCGCTACGACGGCTACACGGCCTTCAACGCCGCGTTTGCCCAGTATGCGGGCATGGGGGAGTTGCGCGACACCTCCCAAAAATAGACCGCACAGGCGCATCGCTTCCGTATCCATTTCACGCATCCGGAGCTCCACATACTCCACCGCGGCAAGCAGGCCGTAAATGCCGGGCATGTTCTGCGTTCCGGCTTCAAATTTATCCGGCAGTTCCAGCGGCTGGGTTTCCATATTGGAGCGGCTGCCTGTGCCGCCGGAAACCAACGGTTCGACCTGCCTTGCGAAGTCGGCGTTCATTAAAACCGCGCCGATTCCCTGAGGGCCCAACAAGCCCTTATGGCCGGGCAATACGATTGCGTCCGCGCCAATTTCAGCACGATGAACCGGAATGTGACCGGCGGATTGCGCGGCATCCACCACAAAGGAAACGCCGCGCTCGCGGCAGGCGGCTCCGATTTCCGCAACCGGCTGCAGCGTGCCGCACACGTTGGATGCGTGGGCAACGCAAACCAATCTGGTTTCGGGGCGAAAGCGCCGGG
>JAQUXV010000184.1 GCA_028692205.1 Eubacteriales bacterium | reverse complement strand
CGCCGATATTAGCCAACGCGCTGATTCTGGCCGCATCCAGCGCGACCGTCGGGCAAGGCATGGTTTCGCTTGCGGTTTTCGCGCTTGGGCTCAGCCTGCCGATGATCCTGCTGATGGTATTGTACCAATGGCTGAAGGATGTATTTACCTGGCTGCGCGACCATCAGCCTTTGCTGCGCCGCGTCGGCGGCTTTCTGATGATCGCTTACGGCGTCTGGCTGGTCGTTTCCGCGCTGATCTGAAACCGCCGTTCCCGGAACCGATTGCAATTTTTATATTGCATTCCTGCAAAGTTATGTGGCTTTGCGTTCCGGTTTCCAGCAGACGCAACGTATAAGAACCCGCTTGCCGGGGATATCCCTTGGAATACTGTAAAGAAACCGCAAAGAGCCGCCCGAACCGGGCGGCTCTTTGAATATGCAAGCCATATAAATCCACCAGCCGAGCTGGTGCGAATGAAGAGCTTTAGCTTTCAGCCATAGAGCGAGCGAAGCGAATGGTAAGTTATACGCCATTAGAAGAGCGAAAGCATAGGTATTAGCTCGTTTACGAGTGGCTGGGAAAGAAATGCATTTGATAAATCGTACAGTGTGCCTTGAGGCTCGGCCAGTAGGTCGTCTGAAAAGCGCGGTGCATACCACCGGGTCAGCCGGTTTTTTTGATTCGTCCGAACGGATAGCCGTCAATCTGCTCCGTGCTTCGTCCTGCCGTGCCTGGCGGTAAGCTGTCGGCGCCCGGCACTGCGGCGCTCCCCTATGATCGCAGCTATCGAGGCTAACTCTACCGACCGTTTTACAGGAATCCCTTCATTCAGCCGTTATCCATTGCCCGTTTCATCCTTCCGGCTCTTGGCGGTGAAGTATATCTCCAAATTATCGGGGAGCCGGTAAGCCTCGCACTTCGGACTGTCATGCTCAGCGTGAGGACTATATACTTCCCTTAAAATAGCATCTGCGATAAGCGCTTTCGGCGGAGCCGAATATTCGATACCTTCGTATACCCAAACGCGGCAATCCACCGTATCGCCGCAAAGCTCTCCACAATCCTCACATACGGATTCCCGCAGCTCGACAGAAATATCCTTCCCGTTTACGCGAATGGTGGGAGAGCTGATTAGCTGATACTGGATCGCAAGTTCTCTTGTGGTGATGTTCACCTTGTTGACCCGAACCTCGTACCCAGCCGTGGTTAATACATTGGCAACGTTGGCGACCGCTTCGTCTAAAGATTTTTCCGTATCCTGGCATCTGCCGCAAACAGTCGTGTCCAAATATAGAAAATCTATAGTGATTCGCTTGTTCGGCTGTGTTTGACCACAGCAGTTTTCCGAGGAGCAACAGCACTTGCTCATTTTCAACCACCCTTTACTTGAGGCTCTTCCAGCGGGTATCGGTATTCCGTGCGGTTCATCAAATCTATATCGTTCGATGTGATAATCATATATGCCAGAATACAAACTGTCAATACGTCTCCATAAGCTATCGGCTGCTTCCAGTCAAATCAGTTCAGATTTCGAAAGCCTGTATCGCGCACTGCAACAGGCAAAGCCGCCCAAGCGAGCGGCTCAATCCGCGAAAACGGCATTTACCATTTTTTGCATTAGGAGTGTTGTTTGCGGTTTGCCCGCAAACAACGCGACCAACAGGCAAAGCCGGTTGACACGATTAGGGCCGGTGGGCAGCGCTCCTCCGGTGCCGTTGACGATAACAAATTCTTTTATAGGCTGAGCCGCCCGAACCGGGCGGCTCAAACCGCTGGAAACCTCCCGCAAACAGGCAAGCCCGGCTTGCAAAAAGAGGTCAGACGCGCGAAACCAAACCACACAACGAGTGAGGTATACACAGACGTACTGAACCGCTCGTTGCGGTGCAGACAACAACGTAGTTGGGCCCTTTGCAACAGGCAAAGCCGCCCGAACCGGGTGGCTCCTGCACGTTGTTTTCGGCTACATAATGATTTCGGACTGGAAATACTGCTCCGCAAAGGCTGTCTGCCGACAAATCTCCTCCGCCGTCGGTTTAACGTCCTCGGCGGCGACTACCCATTTGTCTTCCACATCGTTCAGGCGGTGGATTACAGCGACAACAACGCCTTCAAACACCTCCACCGGTTCGGTTACCCCGTAAACATAAGCGTCCTGCCACTCGTTATCCGCCGCCAGCACATCGGCCACATAACCGTAGTTCAGCAAATATTCGATTTCCCTGTGTTCCGGGTGGCGGCTGCCCAGCGGCCGGTCCACGGTTACGCGAACCCGTTTTCCCAGTGCGGCGCGCAGCCGGATCAATTCAGGGACGAGGTGGTCCGCTTGTTTTCCCGGGGCTTCGTCCGGTTCCCCCGGAATCAGATCCGGGTTCATCTTCGGAGAGGGTTCTCGCTTTTCGGGCCGGTTCGTCGCCGATCCCGGCCCGCCTTCCTCCACCCAGTCCGGCACGCGGCCAAGCGCCTCGCACAGATCGGTTGCGAGCATGCCGCGGTCGCCGTGTTCGGCGGCGGCCAGCCGCCCCGCCAGCCCATGCAGCGCACAAGCCGTTTGCAGCAGCCGTACGCCGCGCAACCCATAGGCTCTTCGCCCCGCCAGCAGTGCGGCCATCGTGCCCGCCAGCGCATCCCCGCTGCCGCCCTTCGCCATCGCGGGCGTGCCGTAAGGGTTAATCGCCTCGCCGTCCGCGCCGATCAACACGGAAGTCGCGCTTTTTAAGACAACGCTGCCGCCGTAACGGCTGCGAAGCGCGCGCGCCGCTTCCGCCTGCGAAGTTTTCACACGCGATGTCGGCCAATCCAGCAGGCGTGCGGCCTCGCCCAAATGGGGTGTAAGCACCACACAATCCGGGAAACATAGCTTTCCGCCCGCAGCCGGGCTGGTTTCGCCGTCCGAAAAATCACCCTTGCGCTCGGCCAGCAGGTTCAGCGCATCGGCGTCCAGCACAGTAGGCAAGCGGTGTTCGCACAGCCATGGAAACAACCTTTTCATCAGCCCCACAGCAAGCGCCTCCCGCCCAAGACCACAGCCCGCGACCAACGCATCCGCACGCTCCAGCGCGGGCAGCAGCGTTTGCCACGCCGTATCCACATCCTGTTCCGGCAGGGGCAGGCAGGTAGCGCAGGGGCATAGCACCTGCACCGTGTTCACAATTTCCTTCGGGCACGCCACTGTCGCCAGCCCCGCGCCCGCGCGCAGCGCCGCCGTGGCGCAGATGCCCGCCGCGCCCGCCATGCCCAGGGAGCCGACCAGCGCCAGCACGCGGCCGTAATCCCCCTTGTGGGTATTCCGGGTCCGCGCGGGCAGCAGGCGATCCCCCTTCGTAAGCACGGCCATGCCCGCCGCGTCGTCCCATTCGGGGCCGATGCCGATATCCGCTACACTCACCCGCCCGCACACATCGCTTCCCTCGCCCAGCAGCAAGCCGGGTTTCAGACGGTGGAAGGTAACCGTTATATCGGCGCACACCACGGCTTTCCCGCCCTCCGGCGGGTACCCGGTCGCGCCGTTCAGCCCACTGGGAATATCCACAGCCACCACCGGCACGTTGCAGGCGTTCAACCTCTCCACGGCCGCGAGCGCAGCGCCGTCAAGGGGGCGGTTGAGGCCTGTGCCGAACATCGCGTCGATTACGCAGGCGGTTCCCACAGGCAGTTCCGGCACGCCGTTATCCAGCGGCACTACCGATAAGCGGTCTTCAAAGGGTGAAAGCCGCTCTTTCTGCGCCGCGCATTCGGCGGAAAGTGTTCCCGGAAGCTGCCACACCGTCGTCCTCAGCCGAGGCAGGCGCGTCATCAGGATGCGCGCGGCCGCCAAACCGTCGCCGCCGTTGTTGCCCGCTCCACAAACCGCCAGCAACCCGCCGTCGCCCGAAAGATAAAGCATGGACGCGTCCGCCACCTGTTCCGCGGCGCGCTCCATCAGGGCCATGCCGGATGTGCCGGTTGCCGCCATCATACGGTTTTCCACGCGTTTCATCTCATCCGGCAGAATGGTGTACAGCATAGTGTCTCCCTCTCCGTTATTCCAGCACGCACACTGCCGCGGCGATGCCCGCGTCGTGCGAAAGGCTCAGGTAGGCGGCTTTCGCGCCCTTCTGTTCCATCAGCGTTTGCGCCTTTTCCGCCAGCGCGTAGGCGGGGCAGCCCGCTCCGTCGTGCGCTACGCCCACATCCGCCATGGCGATTCCGCCGCTCAGGCCCACGCCCAGCGCCTTCAAAAACGCTTCCTTGGCCGCAAACATCGCCGCCGCGCTCTGCGCCGCCGAGATTCCGCGCGCCTCCAGATATTTTATCTCCCCGTCGGTATAATACCTTGCGAGGAAACCTTTCGTTTCCTTCATCGCCTTTTCGATGCGTTCGACCGAGCAAACATCCAGCCCAAGCCCAATCATGCCTGGCCTCCGCACACGGCGGCGTTGGCGATCGCCCGCGCCGTTACCTCTGCCACGGCGGCGCAAAGCTGCACCATGTTCACATCGGCTTCCACCCGGCCGGTCGCCAGCGCAAACGCCGTGTCCCCGTCCATTTGCGTATGCACAGGGCGGATGGCGCGGGCAAACCCGTCGTGCGCGCAGGTTGCCAGACGGTTAACCTGCGGTTTGGTGAGCACCGCGTCGGTGGCGACCACGGCGATCGTGGTGTTGGTGGGGCGGGTAATCTTCAGCGGTTCCGCCATCGGCTGCTCGCCGTACAGCAGGCTTTCGCACAATACGGGCCGTCCGTCTCCCAGCCTTCCGCAGGCCAGCGCCTTGCCCGTCTGCGGATCATACACGTCCCCACAGGCGTTTACACAGGCAATGGCTCCGACTGTTACCCCGCAGGCCAGCGTAAGGCTCGCGCTGCCTGTGCCGCCGGGCGCGGGAATGGCGTTGGGCACCAGCTTGCCGACGGTCGCCCCCGTACCCGCGCCATGCGCGCCCTGCTGCACGGTTTTCGCGGCGTTGCGGCAAGCCTCGTAGCCCATGTCCGCATCCGGCCGCACATGGGCATCGCCCACTCGCAGATCAAACAATACCGCAGCGGGCACAATGGGCACGCGGCAAACGCCCGTATCCACGCCCACATCCGCTTCCTCCAGAAAGCGCATCACGCCCGCGGCGGCGTTCAGGCCGAAGGCGCTGCCGCCCGCAAGCATAACAGCGTTGGCGCATTCCACAGTGTTCTCGCTTTTTGTCAGCGCAATCTCCCGGGTGCCGGGGGCCGCGCCGCGCACATCCGCGCCCACGGTAGCGCCGTCTCGCCCGCAAAGCACCACCGTAACGCCGGTAAGCGCCTTGCGGTTTTCCGCCTGCCCCACACGGATGCCATGTACATCGGTAATGCTGCCTTCATATAACGGTTTTGCCATTTTCATTCACTCCTTGCCGATCGTCGGCTCGCATCGCTCTTACGGTGTGATCGAACAAAACTCAATAGCTAATTCTTCTTCAAACCCTTCCCGTTTCCCTGCCGAACCGGAAAGGCGAGGAAGCCTGTACGGCGGCGGGCAGCCTCCATGCCTGTCCGCGCAACGGCTTGCCTACTTCCCTGCGGATTTAAGAAAAAAGCGCTTTTAGGTTCCTTCGGTATTCAAGAACCAAAGCCTGCGGCGATTCCCCGTATGGGTAAAACAGGATGGAAAAAGCCGCAGGAGAATATTCCCCTGCAGCCAATCGTAAAACCAATAACAGCACCCGTTACTCGCCCTGCAACAGCAGCGCCGCGGCCTGTTCAAGCGAATCGCGCACCGGCACGCCGGCGGTCAGCAGCGTTTGCCGGCTCTGGTGCCCGCGTGCGACCAGCACGCACCGGCAGCCCAGTGCCGAAGCGACTTCCGCATCGTGCAG
>JAQUXV010000183.1 GCA_028692205.1 Eubacteriales bacterium | reverse complement strand
GGAGCGTATAATAGTGGCATCGTCGCCGCGCGCGGAAGATGTGGTTTTTGTGCGCCCGCGACCCTTACCGTAAAGAAAGGCGGTACAACCATGGACATCCTTACCTATCTGCAAGGGGCGAGCACGCAGTTCGGCCCCAGCGGACACGAGTACCGGATCGCCGAATGGCTTAAAGAGCGCTTTGAGCCGCTGTGCGATACCGTGACCATCGATCCGCTCTTCGACGTGCTCGCAACCAAAAAACCGACCCGGAAAACCGCAAAAGGCGGCAAGGCCCCCAAAATCATCCTGTGCGCCCATATGGACGAAATCGCCCTGATGGTAGCCGAGATTCTTAAGGACGGTTCTCTGCGCATGGGCAACGTGGGCGGGGTAGACCCGCGCATTCTGCCCGCCGCGGTGGTGACCGTGCATGGGCATACGCCGGGCGGCAAGCCGGAATCGTTTACGGGCGTCATCGGCGCCAAGGCTCCGCACCTGCTCACCGAGGAGGAGCGTAAGCATAACTACCTGCGCGAGGACCTTTACATCGATCTGGGCATGCCCGCCGAAGCCGTAAAGAAGCGGGTGAATGTGGGCGACCTGGTAACGCTGAACGGCCGGACCGTCGGCCTGATGAACGACCGCGCCGCCGGCAAGACGATGGACGACCGTGCCTGCATCGGCGTAATGCTGGAGGCGGCGGAACGCCTGCAGAACATGCAGCACGCCGCCGAGATCACCTTCGCCTGCACCGCGCAGGAGGAAGTGGGCATTCGCGGCGCGAAAGTGGCCGCGCATAACGTGAACCCGGATCTGGCGATCATTATGGATGTAAGCCACGCGCCCATCCCCGCCAGCCGCCCGGACACCACCGTGCCGCTGGAAGCGCCCGCCGCCACCTACGGCCCCTTCATCCAGCACAAGCTGCTGAAGCGGCTGCAGGATACGGCCAAACGCCACGGCGTCACCCTGAACATGGAGCAGGCGGAGCGCTCCACCGGCACCGATACCGACGCCGTGCAGATTTCGCGCGAGGGCATCCCCTGCGTGCTGATCGACCTGCCCCTCAAATACATGCACACGACGGTGGAACTGCTGGATATGAACGCCATCCGCGAGTGCGGGCGGCTGGTGGCAACGTTCGCCGCCGAGATCGACGAAGGGTGGGATGATGAATTATGGATTTAAAAACCCTTTGCGAAGCCCCGGGCCTGAGCGGCCGGGAAGAAATCATTCGTCGTCTGGTGCTGGCCGAGTGCGAAAAAAAGCTCGGCAAGGGCGCGGTATCCTTTGACGGCACGGGCAGTGTAATCGCCGTTCGCAAGGCGAAAAAGGCGGGCAAGCCGCGCGTGATGCTGGCCGCGCACATGGACGAGGTGGGCCTGATGATCGTATCCGCCACCGACGACGGCATGCTACGCTTTCGCGCCATCGGCGGCGTGGATTCCCGCGTACTGGTTTCCAAACGCGTGCGCGTGGGCTACGATACGCCCGAAAAGCTCGCCGTGCCGGGCGTGATCGGCGCGATGGCGATCCACCAGCAGACGCCGGAGGACCGCAAGGCCGTGCTGCCTATCGATCAGCTGTACATCGATATCGGCGCCAAGGACAAGGCCGAAGCCGAGAAAACCGCACCCGCGGGCACGCTGGTCACCTTCGATACGCCCTATCTGCCTTTTGGCGAAGGCTGTGTAATGGCCAAGGCGCTGGACGACCGCGTGGGCGTTTACAACCTGCTGCGCCTGCTGGACGCGCCGTACGACGGCGAGCTGGTTTTCGCCTTCACCAGTCAGGAGGAGGTTGGCTGCCGGGGCGCGACCGCCGCGGGCAGCCGCGTGCAGCCGGATATCGCGCTGGTGCTGGAAACCACCTCCGCAAACGACTTGGGCGACACGCCGGAGGCCATGCAGGTTTGCGGCGTGGGCAAAGGCGTTTGCGTATCGTTTATGGATCAAACCTCCATCGGCGATGCGGAGCTGTATCGCGCCATGCTGGACATCTCCGCGAAAAACGCGATTCCCTGCCAGATAAAGCAATTCGTGTCCGGCGGCAACGATGCGGGCGCCATCCAGCGTTCGGGCGCGGGCAGCAAAACCCTTGCGCTTTCCGTGCCCTGCCGCAACATCCACAGCCCCGTGAGCGTTTGCGCCACCGGCGATGTAGATGCGCAGGCGGCGCTTGCGCGCGCGTATCTGGCTACGCTGTAACAGAATAACGATCGAAGTGTACATACAGAAAGGATGATCTTGCATGGAGGAACTCGTAAGGCAGCTTACCTCCGTTTACGGCCCCTCGGGACGCGAAACCGCGGTCGCCGACCTGATTGAAAAACTGCTGAAAGGCAAGGTGGATTCCTTCCGCCGCGACGCTTTAGGCAACCTGATCTGCGAAAAGAAGGGCACCGCGAAAGACGGCAAGCGCATTATGCTTTCCGCGCACATGGACCAGATTGGTCTGGTGGTGACCCACGCGGAAAAAGAAGGCTTTCTGCGCGTCAGCAACGTCGGCGGCCTGTCGCCCAACAACCTGCGGATGCGCCACGTGCGTTTCCACAACGGCGTTGAGGGCGTGCTGGTGGAGCAGCCGCTGAAAGCGGGCCAAACCAGCTCGCTGACCACTTTCTTTATCGACATCGGCGCCAAGAATGCCGAAGAAGCCCTAAAAATGGTGCAGGTGGGGGATATGGCCGTGTTTGCGGAGCCCTGCTTCGCTATCGGCAAGCAACGGCTGGCCGCCCCCGCCATGGACGACCGCAGCGCCTGCGCCCTGCTGGTGAGCATTCTGCAAACCCTGCCCGCCAGCCCGAACACGGTGGTCGCCGTGTTCTCCACCCAGGAGGAAGTGGGCCTGCGCGGCAGCCGCGCCGCCGCCTACAGCGTCTCCCCGGACGAGGGCATCGCGCTGGATGTAACCCTTTGCGGCGATCTGCCGGAAGACCGCAAGCTGGTCGTCAACCTGGGCGACGGCCCGGCCATCAAGATCATGGACCACGCCAGCATCAGCAACCCGCAGCTGGTGGAAAGGCTGTTCGCCGCCGCCAAGCGCGCCAAGGTCGCCTGCCAGCGCGAGGTGCTGCCCTACGGCGGCACGGACGCCGCCTCCATACAGCTCACCAAGGGCGGCATCCCGGTTTGCACGGTCAGCATCCCCTGCCGCAACGTGCATTCCGCCTGCGAAATCGTGGATCTGCAGGATATCGAAGGCGCGCGGAAGGTTATGGTGGAGTATCTGGCAAAGTAACCCTGCCGGTTCATGTGCCATCAACCATTCGAAGCCCCGCCCGCATGATGCGGACGGGGCTTCAGCTATTAGCGGATTTGCGTTCATGGGTTCCGTCGTTTTATCCAAAAAGGAAGATTCAATCGATTGATCGGCCCAGAAGCAAACGCCTGTAAGCGGCTTGCTTCCAGGCCGTATCGTTTGTGGGCAAACAGTTTTTCGTGCGAGTTCGCATGTGTTGTCCGCAAATGCGGATTCTTCTACCGGCCTGCGCCCCTTTACGGCATCGTCAGCAAAAAAGGTTACCCTTTGCCCTGCCGCGCTCCGCTCCCAGCGGGAACAAAACAACCGCCTATCCCCACGCACGGAAACAACCGCCCGGTCTTTCGCTCCCTTTGCTTCTACGCTTTCACCGTAAACCGGTGTTCCCGAATCCGGTCAAATTCATTATTGCGCACATAATACACGCAATTCTGCTTCACAGCGTAAACGAATGATACTCTCGTCGCCCACAGGCCCTCCTGCTTCACTTCCCGGAGCACCGCGAAGGCGTTCTCCACGGAAAAGCTTGGGGTCGCCTTGTCCAGCATTGCCTGCGCGCGCTCGTACCGGTCGTCGCACGGGGTGATGTACGGTCTGGTGCCTGCCGGGTCGAGCAGCGAATAATTGGTGATCAGCGAATACCGCTGCTTTTCCAGCCGATACCCTACGCCGGGTTCGGCAATCAACACACGGCCGCTCCTGTCGGACAGCAGAACCTGCATGGTGCAGTCGGGCGCATTGACGATGCTCTTTTCCTCCGCAATCTTCACTGCGTCGTTTAAGGAAAGTTCGCCCCGGTTGAACCGATCAGCCAGCAGATCGATACGGTAGCAGTTGGTCGACCGCCGGTATTGCCCGGTCTCGTTCCCGTGAATATACAGCAGCGTGCCCGCGTTGCCGTTTGCGTTTACGCCGTGATAGCCGTGGTATACGCCCTTTTGCTTAATGCCGATGTAAAACCGATCCGGTTTTACAAACACGTCGTGCTCCCACACAGAAAGATCAATATCAAAATTGAAACCAACAATCGTGTCGTCGCCGTTATAGACGAATCTCGTACACATTTTGTTCTCCTTCTTGGTCCAGTGGTAAGAGGTAAACATCCGGCGGCTCTTGCATGCGCCCCGGCACGGGCAGCCCCTCGTTTTCTAATGCGCAAAGCCGGGCCGCCTGCGGGTGGGCGCGTACACGGATGTGCATCCCCACCGGTTACGGCGCAGGCGACAAATCCTGCATTCTTTTCGGCAAACGGAACCGCCGCAGCGACGCTGCGGCGGCTGTATTGTCATTACCGACTATGCTTTCAGCAGTTTTTCCGCCTCGACGGTCAGATGCTTCAGCAGCTTCTCCGCTTCAGCTTCCACCTTGTCGTTCACGTTCACGTACAGCTTGATCTTCGGCTCCGTGCCGCTGGGGCGTACGCACACAAAGTGCCCGCCCTCCATGGCGAAGTAGAGCACGTCGCTTTCGGGGTAGGCGAGCTTTTCCACTTTGCCGGTGGCGACGTCCGTGCTCGTGCCCTTCAGAATATCCAGCACCTTAGCTACCTTCACGCCGCCAATCTCCGCGGGCGGGTTGCTGCGGATGCGCGCCATGGCGTCCGCCATCAGCTTCAGGCCGTCCACGCCGGGCATGGTGGTGCTTTCCACATGCTCAAGGTAATAGCCGTAGGTTTCGAAAATCTCGTTCATTACGTCGGAGAGGTTTTTACCCTGCGCTTTGTAGTAGGCGGCAGCCTCGGCGATGAGCAGGCTGGCGTTCACACCGTCCTTGTCGCGCACGAAAGTGGAGCTCAGGAAGCCGTAGCTTTCCTCAAACCCGAACAGGAAGGTGTGGCTGTGGTCGTCCTCAAACTGCTGTATCATCTCGCCGATGAACTTAAAGCCCGTCAACGTATCATACAGCGCCACGCCGTGCGCATCGCAGATGGGCTTTGCCAGCTGCGTGGAGACGATGGATTTTACCGCCGCGCCGTTGGCGGGCAGGGTGCCGTTGGCTTTCTTGGTGGACAGGATGTAATGGAGCATCAGGCAGCCGATCTGGTTGCCGGTCAGCAGACGGAATTTTCCGTCGTGGTCGCGCACGGCCACGCCCAACCGGTCGCAGTCCGGGTCGGTGGCGAAACAAACCTCCGCGCCCACCTCGTCGGCCAGCGTGATGGCCAGCGTAAACGCGTTGGGGTCCTCGGGGTTCGGGGCCTTCACGGTGGGGAAATCGGGGTTGGGCAGCTCCTGCTCCTTCACCACGCTCACGTTGGTGATGCCGATTTCCTTCAGAATCCGGCGAACCGGCACGTTGCCGCTGCCGTGCAGCGGGGTATAGACGATTTTAAGGCTCTCGCCCTCCCTGCGCACGATCTCCGGGTTGATGGAGAGGGTTTTCACGCGGCGGATGTACTCGTCGTCCACATCTTTGTCACCGATCATCGTCAGGAGGCCCTTAGCCCTTGCCTCGTCCTCGCCGATGGTTTTGGGCTGCGTATAGGAAATTTTGTTGATGGCGGCGGTTACCTCGTCGGCGGTTTCAGGGCCGATCTGCGCGCCGTCGGGGCCGTAGACCTTATAACCGTTGTACT
>JAQUXV010000182.1 GCA_028692205.1 Eubacteriales bacterium | reverse complement strand
TACAACGTCCACTTCAACGCCTGGGTGAGCCTCCATGTAGTTCTTCGCGGCATCCTCCAGATACATCTTGGTGATTTGCCAGCTGAACGCTCCGATGGTGATTTTTTGCGGTTCGGCTTCCTCGGCTACAGCCGCGCCCACCGCGCCCAGTACGAGCATCAGGGACAGGAGAAAACACAGTACCCTTTTCATGAAAAAACCCCTCCGTTCTACAATTTGCGCAAACAGCGTCGTTTTTTTCACGAAACGACGCTGTTTGTGATATGCGAAAGTCTGCCGAAGGCAAACCTTTGCTTCGAATGGATTCATTCTGCCTGCCGAATATGAACTGACGTCTTTGTCAATATTACTTTACATCAACTTTAGCCCTGTTTCTTTGCATTTTTTGCTGATAAACTTGCAAATATTGCTGTTGGCGGTTGCCCGTGTCACTCCTCGCTACTATCGCTTTTCCACCAGACCGGCGCGCTGTCGGCCACCTCGGTCATGCCAAACCGGCCCGGCGAGATGCCGAACTGCGATTTGAACGCGCGAATAAAGTTGGTGTAGTCGGAAAACCCGCACTCGTGGCACACATCGGTAACGCTCATGCCCTCCTGCAAAAGGCCGCGGGCCTTCAGCAGCCGCTTGGAGCGGATGAACTGGTAGGGCGAAAGCCCCGTTGCCAGCTTGAATTTGCGGGAAAGATGGAACTTGCTTACATAATAACGGTCCGCCAGCATATCCAGCGTGAGCGTCTGGTTCAGATGCTCCACAATATAGCGGATCATATCGTCCACCTGTTCGTTGCTGCGCACTTCCACCGTCTTTTGCGTCGCCCGGTTGCGGCGGTACTGCTGGTTCAGATACACCAGCAGCTCGGTAACGCACGCCGCGTTCAGCAGCTCCCGGCCGGGCAGGTCCTCGTCCCGCTGCTCCTGCAGGCGGTGCAGCACATCGCCGATCCACCGCAGGCGCTTGCCGTCGGGCCTCAGCAGGTTGTTGCCGCCCTCCGCCGCGCAAAAATCGAAGCACTCCTTCAGGTCCATATCGCCCTGCCCCAGCCGGGCGATAAACGCGGGACGCACATAGATATCCATGCGCTCGTATTCCTTTTCCCCGTGCAGCAGGGCCACCGGGCGGTGCATCTCCTGCGGGCCGATCAGCAGAATATCGTTGGGCTGCAGGTCGTAATACCGGCCGTCGATCAGGTAGGTGACGGTGGAGGAAAGCAGGATGAAGATTTCGTAAAAGTCGTGCGAGTGCAGTTCCACCTCGCGCATCGGGGACCGATAGTGGAAAATCTCATAGTTCAGCGACGACATCGTCATCGGGATTTTCCCGTTGGATTTCTTTTTCACGCTTCCGCTCCTTTCCCCGCGCTGCCTTCGCGGGGCCGCCCCACGTACAGCGCGCGGTACCGGCTGGGCGAACACCCGGTAAGGGCCTTGAAAAGCCGGTTGAACTGGCTGGCGCTTCGGAAACCCGCGCGCTGCGCCACCTCCGGGATGGCCGCGCCGCGATCCTCCAGCATCTCGCAGGCCTTCTGGATGCGTTTCCGGTTCACATATTCCACAAAGGTGCAGCCCGTCATCCGTTTGAACAAATTACAAAAATAGGAGCGGGACAGGATGGCCATACGCGCCATTTCTTCCACGCGCAGCGGCTCGGCGTAATGCCCGTCGATATGGCGCAGCACGCGCTGCAGCGCCTCGCGGTGCTCCTCGAACATCTGCCGCCCGCCGTCGTCCGCCGCCTCCCGGCGGTACAGCCGTCCCAGCAGCACCAGCAGTTTCAGCAGACACGCCTTGATGGCCGGCAGATAACCCTCCTGCCGGTCGCGGTACTCGGCCAGCACCTCCGCAAGCAGCTGTTCCACCGCCAGCCGGTTGGCGCCGTGCAGCCTCCGCCCCCGCGTTTCCGACAGGAACGGTTCCAGATACGCAAAATCGAAATAGCTCTCCGCCGCCTCCAGCGAAACGGCGCGCCCGAGCACAAACTCCGGCACAAATTCCAGCTCCACAATCTTCACCGGCCTTGCGCTGTTTGCCGTAAACCGGTGGACCACGTGCAGCGGAATCACCGCCACGGTTCCGGCCTCCAGCCTCTCGCTTTGGCCCGCGTACTCGTGCAGCACGCCGCCCTCGGCAACGTAGTTGATCTGGATCATCTGGTGCCGGTGCAGGAAGGGGGTTAATTCATCGCCGCCGTAACTGCGCGCAAAAACAGGCAAATTGTCGTTGTGGTTGTCCGCGGTGGTAATCAGCGGAATCGCGTCCGCTTTTTTCAACTCGGCGTCCATCCCGGTTCCCTCCTCCCGGTCGCGGTGCGTCATCCATACAGCCCCTATTATATCACCCTGCCGGTCATAGAGGATTCCGCCGCGGAATCCCTCCGCACTTCGTTCCCCGCTTTCACGGCTGATTCGCGGGAAAAGGCCGGTTCGGCTACCTCCGAGGCCTGCGCGATTTCCCTTCGGTAAAGGATGGGTATGCATGCCCGCGCTTACGGCGGTAAAGTGCATATGGCTGTTGCGGCAGAATTACCCGCAATCGGCTGGCTTTCGCTTTTCCGGTTCAGCGCACTCACGATGCTTGCGCGTCCTTTTGGAAGCAAAGGATGGACAAAGCATGCCCGCGCTTACGGCGGTAAAGTGCATACGGCTGTTGCGGCAGAATTACCTGCAATCGGCTTTTGCTTTTCCGGTTCAGCGCACTCACAATGCTTGCATGCCTTTTTGCAAGTAAGGAATGGGCAAGCGCGCCCGCGCTTACGGCGGCAGAGTATCGCGATTATAGTGGTAGACTACTTGCTATCAGCTTTACCTTTACTCGTTAAAGACATTTATGATGTCTTTGAACCTTTTTCAGACAGGGGGCGGGCAAAACACGGACACGCTTTGCCCGCCCCCTGTCTGTTAAGGGAAAGGATAGCTCTGGAACGCGTTCCGTGCCGCGTGGATTTTTCAGCAGATTACGCTTGCGAAAGCCGAAGTTGCAGCAGCGCTGCGCCGAAGCTTTCACAGGCGCAAGATCGCGGGAAAGCAACCGGCAACGGATGTGGAACCGGGCCATCCTTTCCCTGTTGGTTAGAGCATCATAATGCTGCGCCCGGTCATCTGATCCTTCACGCTTTGGTAATCCTGACCGGCATCGTACTGCTTCAGCGCGGGCAGGTTTTCCGCCACCTTGCGGTAAGCGGCGATGTACTGGTCCACCAGCTCGGGGCAGTCGTTTTCAAAACGCGGCGCGCCCAGGAAGGTGTTTTGGCCCAGTTTCTCGGTTACCGGCATCGGCGCGGACGTATGCACACCGCCGCAATCCCCGTAAGGGCCGCCCTGCGTAAACAGCGGCGCAAGGTGCAGCCGACCGTAACCGCACAGCCCGCAGGCGACGCCCTCGGCATGCAGCGCACGGGTATACCCGAAAATGCTCACGCCCTGCGCAAGCTCCGGCAGATAACGCATGTACTGGTAGGAGTAGATGCGCTTTGCGCCGGGGTACACGCGCTGCGCCTTCAGGAAGGGAATATCCCGCACGCCTTTCTCCAGCCGCAGGGCATTCTTCTCGCGGATGGCGTTGCGCTCATCCAGCGTTTTCAGCTCGCAGGCCGCAATGGCGATGCCCAGCGGATGCGCCCGGTACTTGTGCCCCATTCCGGTAAGCGCGTATTGCCGGTAGGTGGAATCCTCCGGCAGGGCGTTAATCAGCTCGTAATGACCCAGCGTTACCGCACGCTCGTATACCTCGCGGCTGTTGGTTACCAAAATGCCGCCCTCGCCGGCCACCAGCGGCTTGCTGCCCTGCAGGCTGAAGCAGCCCACATCTCCCAATACGCCCACCTTGCGCCCGCCGTAGCTTGCGCCGTGCGCGTGGGAGCAATCCTCAATCACGCCCAGATGATGCTTTTTCGCAAACGCCGTCACCGCGTCCATGTCGGCGGGGTTGCCCCACACATGTACTACCATGATCGCTTTGGTTTTCGGGGTCAGCTTACGCTCCATATCGGCAACGTCGATGCAGAAGGTTTCGGGGTCCGCCTCCACGAACACGGGCGTCGCGTGCTGCGCGATGATCGGCGCAACCGTAGCCCAGAAGGTGTAGGAGGGCACCAGCACCTCGTCCCCCGGGGCGACCGAGAGCGCAAACAGCGCGCTGTCCAGCGTGGAGGTGCCGTTATTCATCGCGACGGCGTATTTCGCGCCCACATAATCGGCAAACGCACGCTCGAACGCGCGCACCGTCGGCGACATGGAAATTTCCCCCTTGTCCAGCAGCGCGTTCACCGCCGCTTTGGCCTCCGGCGTCACCAGCGGGCGCGTAGCCAGCGCCTCGTATGACAGGGTAACCGCTTTGGAGCCGCCCAGCAATGCCAATGTGTCCATGTTGATACTCCCTTTCAATCTGTTTCCCGCCAAAACTCGCGGGTTGTTTTTCCCCTGTGGTTCAGGCACGCACCGTCACCCGGCGGCCTGTTTGGGCGGATTCGTATACCGCAAGGATCAAATCCACCGCCCGGCGCCCTTCCGCCGCGTCCAACAGCGGGGCGCGGTTATCCCGGATGGCGGCCACAAAGTCCGCAAGCTGGCGGGTATGGTTCTGCGAGGGGATTGCGGAGGGGTCGTTAGCCATATTTCCAGCTTCCCCCGTCTCCATTTCCGGGCATGGCGTTCCCGCCACTTCCCATGTGGTAATCCGATCCTCCGTCAGCGTAATGGTTCCCTTTTCTCCCTGCAGCGACAGCACGCGCGGCTGCCCGGGGGTAACCGAGGTCGCGGCGATGATGCTGCCCAGCGCGCCGTTCGCAAACTCCAGCGCGGCCACCACCGTATCCTCCGCCTCGATGGGGTGGCGCAGCGTCGCGCAGGCGGCGCTGACGGTTTTCACCGGCCCCGCCAGCCACGTAAGCAAATGCACGCCGTGGATGCCCTGGTTCATCAGCGCGCCGCCGCCGTCCATGGCGAGGGTGCCGTGCCAGCTGCCCTGGTAATACTCGGACGCACGATAATACTTCATACTCACGTCGGCCAGATACAGTTTGCCCAGCGCTCCGGCCTCCAGCGCGACTTTTACCGCACAGATAGCGGGCGAAAACGCCAGCTGGGAAATGGCGCAGAGCTTTACGCCGTTTTTCGCCACGGCGGCCTCCAGCGCATCCAGCTGCGCGGCGGTAATGCCGATGGGTTTTTCCACCACCACATGTTTGCCGTGCTCGGCGGCGGCAATCGCCTGCCCGGCGTGCAAGCCGCTGGGGGTGCAAACGCACACCGCGTCCACTGCCGGGTCGGCAAGCAGGGTTTCCATCTCCGTATAGGCGCGGATTCCCAGCGGCTGCGCGAATGCCTCCGCGCGGCGCGCATCCTGATCGAACGCGCCGACCAGCTCGCCCCCCGGCAGATCCCCAATCGCCTTTGCATACAGGTTCGCAATCATGCCGCAGCCGATAACGGCAAAGCCGAGTTTGTCCTTCATGCCTGTTCCTCCCTTTCGGTTTCCCGCAGATAACGGCGCTCGCCGTTTACCCAGACCATTCTGGGCGACAGGTTTTGATCCAGCAGCACCAAATCACAGTCCATGCCCCGGCGCAGCGCTCCCTTGCGGTCTTGGATGCCCAACACCTTCGCGGGCGACTGTGTCATCATATAGATGCAGTCCTGCAGCGGCACATCCGCTTTCCTGTGCATCACCCGCAGTAGCCGATCCGCCGTCGCGATGCTGCCCGCAAACGCGCTGCGGTCGGGCAGTTTGGCCACGTCGTCCTCCACAATCACGCGCTGCCCGTTTTTGAGGCTCCCCAGCACCGATTCGGTCACGTTCTGGCCCGCGCAGCGCATGGAATCGGTAACGAGGCAGGTTTTCGACCGTCCTTTGCACCGCCATA
>JAQUXV010000181.1 GCA_028692205.1 Eubacteriales bacterium | reverse complement strand
CGTTGCCCCTCTGACCGGTGGGGTTTTCCTGCGTAAGCGCCCGGGAGCGGCCCGCGCGAAGCGAGGGCAGGCCGAAAAGAGGGTTGGTACTGTACATGAAAGTTACTCCTGCTAAATTGAAATGTTGCCAACGTTAACTTTTCCGCATCGACAGCGCGTTGTTCATCACCTTCTCAACGCCGTGGGGTTTCGTCGCGGTTCTTCCGCACGTTTTCCTCCGGCAGGCTCCGAAAGCCATAAACACCGTTCTTCTCTGGCGCGCTGAAAATTTGCGTCAGCATTACGGGGTATCGAACGTAAGGGTAACCTCCGTGGTTACGGTTTCAAACGGCGCAAGCACCGGCAGGCTGCCCTCGGCCGCTGCGGCTGCGCGCCCGTTCACGCGGTTGTTGGTCGGTTCCAGCCCGAGCACATAATCCCCGCCGTGCAGGCACCGCCATTGCTGCAGCAGGGGCAGCGTATCCGCCCGGTAGCCAATCGTCAGCCGGATGCCCAAGTCCTCGTTTACGGCGGTAACGCGGCACCAGCCGTTTTCCGGCGGAAGCTGGTGGCTGTAATCCTGTTCGGCAAAGCCCGGGTCGGGAGCGGAGCAGCACAGTATTTCCCCCACATGCTCACGGGCGTTTTCGTCGGCGGGGCGCGTTTCGGTGCCCTGCGGCAGCGTAAGCTTCAGCGCCTCACTCAGGAACGGGTAGCCCAGGTTGATGTGGTAAAGCAGCATATAGGGCTGTTGATGCGCGGTCTGGTTAACAATCGTGTCGCATAGCCGCACCTCGGCCTTGTCCAGCGGAAACTCCAGTTTCCGGCGCAGCAGCAGGTTTTCGCCCAGCAGGGCTGCCTCCCGCATTTCCCCCTGCAGTACGAGCGCCGAATCCGTCAGGCTTACGCCGCGCAGGTTCGCCGACTGGCTATGGATGCGCCCGTGCGTGGGCTGCCCTTCGTCCCCGGGGCCTACGTTCAGCAGCCCGCAGGTGTAGAGCATGCCGCCGGAAAAGCGGCTTTCAAACGGCATGGCGAGGTCGTTCCGCTCCGCGTTCTTTCCCAGATACGCAATGGGCACGCCCCGGTAGCTCAGCCGTGTTACATCCATACAGCGGTCCCATGCCACCGTCGCCGCCAGCCCGCCCGGCAGAGCAATCTTCTGGCAGCTGAGCGTCCGCCCGTCCCCCTGCCGCAGGCTGACTTCGTCGTTTTCAATCAGCTGCTCCGGCCTGCCGATGTAGCCGCGCCGGAGGGCTTCCCCATGGTTCAAAATGTCGGTCAAGCGTTACTCCCCTTTTTTCTGCGTGCGATAGCGGCCGGGCGTCGTGCCCTCAATGCGCTTGAAGGAGCGGATAAACGAGTCTGCGCCAAAATACCCCACGCGCTGCGAAATCTGCACGATCGACAGATTCGGCTGGCCGATCAGCAGCTCCTTGGCAGCCTTGATGCGCATATGATGGATGTAGTCCAGCAGGCCGATGGTGGTGGTCTGCTTAAACACGCGGGAAATATAATCCACGTTCTTGCCCAGCTTGTCCGCGATGGCGCTTACGTTGAGCATGGGGTTCGGGTATTCGTTTTTCACAATTTCCAGAATGTCCCGCTTGATGCGCATCTCGGTGCTCTCATCCTCGTAAGTATCGATTTCCTTTTCGGAACCGGATTGGTATTCGCTGAGGGTGCGCACCTGTTCGGCAAGCTGCTTCATCAGCTTGTCGGTTTCATCCGTCGCGCCTCGCAGGCAGGCGTGCATCAGCCGGTTCATGGTGTGCTCCACTGAAATGTGCATCACCTTATCCACCGCCTGCGTGGAATAAAATAGGATGGATTCGCCTTCCGCCGGGCTTTCCGCCGCGATGCGCGCCTCCGAAATCAGTTCCGTAAGCGCCTGCCCGTTCAACGTCTGCAAATTGTGGATGGCGCTGACGGCGATCTGGCAGTCGATGGAGAAGCTGCTTCGCAGCATGTGCAGCAGGTTGGTAAACGAATTGCGCAGGTACGCCAGATGCTGCAGCTCGTCCGAAGGCAGGTTCACAAGCACCAGCAGCTCTTTATCGTCGTACAGGGGCAGCGCGGTGTAAAACTGCGAGCCAACGGCACTGAAGGAATCGTGCAGCTGCGTCATCGTGCGCTGGTAAGAGGTTTGCGTGTCCGCCTCCTCGTTGGAGTAGTCCACAAGGGTGACGATGCTCAGCACCCAGGCGCTTCCCACCGGCGCAAGGTCTTCCCGCTGCATCCGTTTTTCCAGCGCCGCCTGGTTGCCCGCCTTCAGCATATTGCGGATCAGACGCTGGTCGTCCAGCACCTGTCGGGCGTACTTCGCCTGATCTGTCCGCAATCGCTTTTCGTCGCTCAGTTCCATCAGCGACAGTTTGAGCCGCGTAAACTCGTCCACGTCCGGGTCGTCGGCATCCGGCTGGGCAAGCGTGCTGAGGTACGCGATCGGCTTAAAGTTCCGCACGGTCGTCAGATACGTGATTACCGTACAGATCAGGAAGGAGATCAGCAGCACCGCGATGGAAAGACTGTTCGACCCGCGCAGGGAATTGCTGATGTTTTCCAGCGGTAAAACGCTGAAATAATAGGTGCGCGTCTGTTTGGAGTGGCAGTAGGTATACAGCAGGTTGTTCTGCGTCACGCTGCCGCTGTCGCCAAGCCCGGTCAGCGAGGTGAAATCGGGTGTGTTCTGCACCGGCGAATAGATTACGCTTCCGGTATCATCCACCATGCCGATCCACTCGTTCTCCGAAAGATTGCTCTCGTCGAACACTTCCCGCAGATAGGTCGGGTTGACGGCGATCATCAGGTTGCAGGTATCGCGGTCAAACGCCGAAGGCAGCGTTTGAATATAGTAAAGCACCGTGTCCCCTTTGCGGTTGACCGTGTTGAGCCATTGGCTGGTATAGGTTTGGGTGAGCATTGCCTGCCACTGGTCGCTGTTTCCCGGCATCAGCCCCGAATCCTCCAGCGTATACAGCGCATCCTCCAGTGGCAGCGCCCTCACCGCGTCCACATACAGGTTACTGGCCGGTATATACAGAAAAATCCGCGATACGACGGTGGAATCCACCGCGAAGCTGCTCAGCATTCCGCGCAGGTCCATCAGGCGCAGCGCGTCGGCGGGGGTCAGCTCGTCGTACGTTTTTTTACGGATGCTGTTGATGTTGGCGTTGTTGAGCAGCGTGGCGGAAAAAGTGCGGTAACGGGAGAACTCAAAGTCCATCGTCCTGCGGGTATAGTTGGCCGTCGTCTCCTGCAGATCGTAAATTTCCCGGGTCAGCAGTTTCTGGTTGGTGTATTCCAGATAGCCGAACACCAAACTGATCGGCAGCACAAAGGCGGCCAGAAACGAGAGCAGGAATTTGCGGAATATGGAACTGTGGAAAAAGGAAAACGTCGATTTCAAGGCTTTCGTCTCCCTCCGTGTTGCTTTTTTGTTCGTTTGTCGGTTCCCGCGGCCGCAGCAAAGGCATACCGGCCCGCCGCAACGACAAGGCCCCCGGCAGGTTTTCGCCCCCGGTATCGCGGTTGCTGCCGCAGGATGGTTCCCAAACCGGTTCGGTTCGTAATCGCCGCTCGGCTTCGGCGCTCACCCGGGTTTATGGGTGGAAGCCGGAGCGCGAAAGATTTTTTCCGCTTTATTATACATGTTTGGGGGAAAAGCGGCTATAGATGAAATCCTACCTGGGCGGTTTTACGGCGTATCCGCACGAAAATCATCGATAAACCACGGAAATTGATTGCCGAAACCCCTGAAAAACACGATGAAAAACGACCAAATTTGTTTGACACCGCTCCGGCGGTTTCGCTATGCTTTGTTCAGCCGAGAAGTTACAAAGTCCCTAACACCGAAAGGAAGGTAGCATGATGAATAAAGACGTCCGCGCCTTTGACCCAACCCGGTACGCCCGTGTTCGCGCGTATAACGACGAAACCGGCAGCGCCATGAAGGCGACGCCGATACCGCGCGACGAGAACGGGGTTTGGACCTGCGCGCCGTTGCCCAAAGGCGGTTGGCAGATCGGGCTGGAGTGGGATCAGCCCCGCGATATTACCGGCATGCAGGTGCTTTTTGCCAAGGATTCTGCCCTGCCCGCGGATTGGCATGTGGAGTATTGGCACGAATCGTGGCCCAACGAGCACAGGGATCGCCGTGTGGGCGCGCACAAGGGCTGGCTGCTCACCGACGACGCTTTTCACGGCCGCTGGCTGGCCGCCTACGGCGAGCAGACGACCGGCAGCGTTGGCTGCTCGGTGGTATTCGACCATATCGACGTCAACGAGGTGCTTTGCCTCGGCAGCGAATATGCCCAGCAGCTTCCCCTGTCGGACGATTACAATGCCGTGTTCCGCCGGGCGCTGAAGTTCCGCATTGTGTTTGCGGGGGAGGCCGCCCCGCGCATCCGGCAGATCGCGCTCACGGGGGACGCCGTGGTGCGGGAAGCCGTCTGTACGGTCTATCCGCGCGCCACGGGCAAGGGCGGCAGGCAAATCCTTGCCGAAGCCATCTGGAACGGTGAGTTCCTGTCCGGCTCGGGCGTCATCAGTAAGCCGACCCGCCTTGCCTACCTGCGCACCGTGGGTGCGAAGACCGACGCCGACCAGACGGTACTCACCTTCGCGGCCGGTTCCACCGGCTTCGGCGTGCGCGCGGAAGATATCGAACAGGGCGTATACATGGAAGATTTCGACCTTCTGATCGCGCCCGAGAGCATGGGCGACGATCCCGCGGCGATCGTAAAGCAGCTCACGCAGGGAAAAGAGTCGATTTTCGACCGTGTGCCGAAGCACGCGGAACAATCGGTCACGGACGCCATGGCCGAGATTCCCGCCATGCAAAAGCACATGCAGCCCAAATACGGCCGTTACGTGCCCATCGGCTGGAAGGGCGTGCGGCAGAAATTCGTATTGCGTTACAACGGCGATATCTTCGCCAATAAAATCGACCAGAAGGTGTCCGGCCGCGATACAGCCAAAACACATTGGGCCGGCAATGAACTGCATTTCCGTTTAGCCAGCGGCGATCCGCCTTCCCGCCACGAGGGCGAGGAGGACGCCGCCCAGTCCATGCCCGACCCGCGCGTGCCTGTGTACGTAACCGAGTGGCAGGACCGTTTTGTGGACTACCGGCAAACCACCTTCGCCACGCTGATGGACCCGGCCCCGGACACGATTGTCGGGGATGAGGACATTATGGTGATGAACCGCATCACGCTTCGCAACGCTTCCTCCGAGGCGCGCACCGCGCATTTGCTGGTCGAATCCTACCCCGGCGAGCAGCTGACCCTTCAGGGCGGCGCGCTGCTGGCCTGCGGGCGGGTGCGCCCGGGCGATACGCCCGTTGTCGGCTGGACGGTACAACCGTACCCCGATCCGTACCTGCGCGCGCAAATTAACGCAAACGGCAGGGGCAGGCTCCGATGCATCCCCTTTACGGCGGCGGGCAACACATCCCTTTCCATGCAGCCGCAGTTCGGCTTTGAGGGCTACGACCGCAACCCCGTCCGTCAGCCCCCCTCGTCCTGCGTGCCGACGACGCTTTTGTACGAGTTGGATCTCGGCGCGTACGAGACGCACACCATCGACTTTATTCTTCCCTATCCGTCCCTCTCCTCCGAGTCGGACTGGGAGCCCCTGCGGGAACGCTGCTTCGACGCGGAGCTGGAACGGGTGAAACGCTTCTGGCTTGGCTTTGCGGAGCAGGGGGCCAGCCTGACGCTGCCGGGCGAAAGCAAGCTGAACGACTTTGCGCAGGCGGTGCCGTGGCACGTGGCCTTAACGGCCATGCGCGACCTGCGCACGGGCCTGTACATGGTGCCCGCGGGCACGTACGGCTACGGCGCGTGCGGCAACGAAGCCGCGCTGCAAATCCGTATGCTGGATTATCTGGGCTACCACGAGGATGCGGAAA
>JAQUXV010000180.1 GCA_028692205.1 Eubacteriales bacterium | reverse complement strand
TGCGCTTTGCGTTTCTTGTTCTCTCTGTATCGTTTTCAAGGTTCGTCGCTCTCAAGCGAGCTTGACTATAATACCATTATCCCGCCCTCGTGTCAACACCTTTTTCGCTTTTTTATTCGGGAAATTTAAGAGAAAATCGTTGTACCTACTTCATTACCACCTTCTTCCATTCCAAATGGATGCTCCTCATCAACCCGGTACGTTTATATATAATGAAACAATTCTGTACAATGCTCAACTTCGCATTCAAAAACAATTGACATTCATCTCATATTATGGTAACTTATTGCGGTAAGCCGCACAAGCGGGGTTTTAAGTGTGCCGTTTCGGTGCCGCCTCACGCTTGGCGAGTATGGAAATTGGAGGTGCTTCGCCATGTACGCAGTGATCGTATCGGGTGGCAAGCAATACCGCGTAACCAAGGGCGACGTAATCTACGTCGAGAAACTCAACCAGGAACCCGAAGCCACCGTTAGCTTCGACGTGTTGATGCTCGGTTCCGACGAAGGCGTCAAGATCGGCAACCCCACCGTAGCCGAAGCGAAGGTGGAAGGCAAAGTCGTCGGCCAGGTCAAGGGCGAAAAAATCATCATCTACAAGTACAAGAGCAAGAAGAACTATCATCGTAAAGCCGGTCACCGGCAGAACTACACCAAGGTGGAAATCACCGCGGTAGGCTGATGACTCGCGTTACGGTTCGCTACGAGGGAGACCGGATCGCGCGGCTGGAAGCAATCGGCCATGCCGGTAAAGCTGAGGCGGGCGAGAATATTGTTTGCGCGGCGGTCAGCATACTGATGCAGACCTGTGTAAACGCTATCGAGCAGATCGCCGGGCTGACCCCAACGCTCATAGTCGACGAAGCAAAGGCGTTGATCGCGGTGGAGCTTCCCGGTTCGGAGGGCTCCAAAGCGCGAGACGCGCAGATTATCCTTCGTACCACCTTATTGGGACTTTCGGATATTTCCCATGAGTATCCGCGGCAGGTAACACTCAACATCGAAAATGGGAGGAAATCACCATGAAGCTGAATTTACAGTTTTTCGCTCATAAAAAAGGTATGGGTTCCACGCGCAACGGGCGCGACAGCGAAAGCAAACGCCTCGGCGCCAAGCGTGCCGACGGGCAGTACTCTCTGGCCGGCAACATTCTGGTTCGCCAGCGCGGCACGCACATCCATCCGGGTCTGAACGTGGGCATCGGCAAGGATGACACGCTTTTCGCCCTCACCAACGGCATCGTCCGCTTCGAGCGTATGGGCCGCGACAAGAAAAAAGTGAGCGTTTACCCCGTCGAGAACGTACAGTAAACTCTCCCGGCAAAGCATTTTGGAGCGTGGGTCACCCCGCGCTCTTTCATTATATACCGGCAAAGCCGGCGTTGGAGGGTTGACCTTGATCGGCACCTTGATAAATGTTGCGGCGATCCTTGTCGGGTCTTCGCTTGGGTTGCTGTTAAAACGCGGGTTTCGTAAGAATATCGCGGATGTGGTCATGCAGGGTTTGGGCCTTTGCGTAATCCTGATTGGGCTGAACGGCGCGTTGAAAACCGACAATACGCTTCTGATGATTCTTTCCGTTGTGGTCGGCGGCGTTATCGGCTCCCTGTTGGGCATCGAAAAGCGCTTGAACGACCTGGGCGCATATGCGCAGCGCAAGCTGGTGCGCAGTAACGACGGCGAAAATACATTCGCAAAAGCCTTTGTTACGGCAAGTCTGGTTTTCTGCGTAGGCGCAATGGCCGTAGTCGGCGCACTGGACAGCGGCATCCGCGGCGACCACAGCACGCTGATTGCCAAATCCGCACTCGACGGCGTAGCCTCCATTGTCTTTGCAAGCGCGCTGGGGCCCGGTGTGATGCTTTCAGCTGTGCCGGTTCTACTCTATCAGGGCGCTATCGCGCTTCTGGGGAATCTGGTTGCGCCGCTGCTGAGCGATATGGTTATTCAGGAGATGAGCTCGGTCGGAGGGTTGCTGATCGTCGGCATCGGCATCAACATGCTTCTGAAAACCGAGATTAAGGTCGCTGATCTGCTGCCTGCTGTTTTCATTCCGTTCCTTTATTTCCCGATTGTCAGCCTCTTCGGCTGAAGCCCAAATTGCAACAACAACAGCGCCCTTTCCCCACTCTTACGGGGAAAGGGCGCTGTTTGCATTGTAAGGTTCGGTGCTATTCGATGCCCCGGATATCGCTGAATGGGAAAAGCACACAGCGCACATGGCCGATAATCTGGCTTCTCGACAGCGTTGTCGGTTTGCCGTAACCATAGTAATTGCGGCAATCGTGGCTGTTGTCACGGTTATCGCCCATTACAAAATATTGGCCGTCCTCAAGGGTGATCGCATCCATGGAGAAGCCGTCATCGTTGCGTGTCGGGGTCAGATACGGTTCGTCCAACGCCTCGCCGTTCAGGTAAACGACATTGTCTCTAATTTCCAGCGTGTCTCCCGGAACGCCCATCAGCCGCTTCACAAAGTTCTCGGTTCGCCCGGGATATTTGCAGATAACCACGTCACCGCGCTGGGGTTCGCCAAAGATATACTCCGGCTTGGTAACAAACATGATTTCCTTATCCTGAAGCGTATCGCACATGCTTTGCCCGTCTACGCGGATAGGCTCGAACAGAAAAGTGCGAATCAGCAACGCGATCACCACGGCGGAGCCAAGGGTGAGAATCCAGCTCAAAATTTCTTTTTTCACTTTCTTTTTCTTCTTTTCCTTTGTGGGCACGGCTTCCCCCGTTACTTCGGCTGTTTCCGCCTTAGCCTCCGTTTCAGCGCTTTCTACCGGCTCGCTCGCTTCAACCTGCGCTTTTTCTTCCGTTTCGCTTGTTTCCGGCTTCTTTCCGTTATCCGTCTGCATATCGGTTTGCCTCCTTACGGCTGTTGAGTCATCTTTTTCAGTGTTTCCGCTTCGGGCACCGGGCCTTGCTCAATCACCTTTTTACGCCGCTTCACGAAAACAGCGCGTTCCAGCATCACAATACGGCCGCAGCCCAAACACTTCATTTTTATATCCGCTCCGATACGGATCACTTTCCATTGGTCGCTTCCGCAGGGATGAGCCTTACGCATCTGAACGATATCCCCAAGCCGGATTTCCTCCACCGCGGGCCACCTCCCAAAGGCAAGCATTAGTTGCATTATACATCCAACCCCCGTCGTTTTCAAGCAAACAGGCACGCGCGGTTTACGTGTTTACCGTTTTGTCACAGAAAAAGCCGCCCGGATAACGCCTCCTGCTTTTCAAGAGGTGCGCATCCGGGCGGTATAAATTCTTTTCGGCGAGTGTGGTTTACTGGCGGCTGAGGTACTCGTGGCAGGCGGTCGCCGCCATCTGGCCTTCGTTCATGGCGCGTACCACAAGGCTTTGGCCGCTGTGCATATCACCTGCGACGAACACGCCTTTGCGCTCGGTGCGGTAATTATCCGCCACAACGTTTGTGCGGGCGTCACGCGGCAGGCCAAACGCGTCTACCAGCGTTTCCTCCGGGCCGGTGAAGCCCATGGCGATCAGCACCAGATCGGCAGACCATTTGCGCGCCGTCCCTTCAACAACCTCAGGGGTCATCCGGCCGTTCGCACCCTTTACCCAGCGGATGTTATCCGTAACCACAGCCCGAATCGCACCTTTCTCGTCGCGCTCAATTTCACGGGCGCTGATCAGGTACTGGCGGGGATCGTCGCCGTATTTGGCGATGGCCTCTTGCTGCGCGTAATCGGTTTTCAGGACGCGCGGATATTCCGGCCACGGGTTCTGCTCGGTACGTTCCTCGGCGGGCTTAGGCATAATTTCAAGCTGGTGTACGCTGCGGCAGCCTTGCCGAAGCGCCGTTCCAACACAGTCGGTGCCCGTATCGCCGCCGCCGATAATCACCACATGTTTATTTTTAGCGTTCAGCTCGTCCGGCAGCGCCTGCTTGGGATCCAGCAGGTGCTTGGTGCTCGCGGTCAGGTAGTCCACCGCAAACGCAACGCCCGCGCCTTCGCGGCCAGGAATGGTGAGGTTGCGCGGCGTGGTGCTGCCGCAGCATAGCACGACGGCGTTGTACTCTTTCAGCAGCGCTTCGGCAGACCGGTCAACGCCGATGTGCGCGTCCGTCACAAACTCCACGCCTTCTTCTCGCATCAGGTTCACGCGGCGGTCAATGATCGTCTTGTCCAGTTTCATGTTAGGAATACCGTACATCAGCAGACCGCCAATGCGGTCTGCGCGCTCGAACACGGTCACGTTATGGCCGTAACGGTTCAGCCAGTTTGCGCAGGCAAGGCCCGCAGGGCCGGAGCCGATGACCGCCACACGTTTGCCGGAACGTTTTTCCGGTATCTGCGGTTTCATATGCCCGGTTTCGAAAGCGCGTTCAATCAGCGTCAATTCATTCTGGCGGATGGTCACCATCGGCTGGTGAATGCCGCAGGTACACGCGCCCTCGCAAAGCGCCGGGCAGACGCGGCCGGTGAACTCCGGGAAACTGATGGTGCGCAGCAAGCGATCCACCGCCGCGTCCCACTCCTGCCGGTACAGCAGATCGTTCCATTCGGGAATCAGGTTGCCCAGCGGGCAGCCGGTCGGCACGCCCTTCAGGCTGATGCCGCTGTGGCAGAAGGGAACGCCGCAGTACATGCAGCGGCCCGCCTGTTCCAGCTGCGCTTCCAAAGGCAGCTCTGCATGAATCTCGTCCCAGTCTTTAATCCGCTCCAGCGGATCACGGTCGGGCGGCAGGCAACGATCATATTCCATAAAGCCCATTAACTTACCCATTGCTGCGCGCCTCCTTTTGCTGCATCAGGTGCCGCTTGTATTCAATCGGGATGACCTTAATAAAGCGAGTCACCGCGGAGCCCCACTGGGCAATCATTTCCTTGCCCAACGGGCTGCCGGTATACCGCACGTGCTGCTGAATCCATTGTTTCACCTGAATCTCCTCGTCGGGGTCGTCCAGCCGTTCCAGGCTGACCATTTCCGTGTTGCAGCGCAACGTGAAAGAACTGTCGGCGTCGAACACGTAGGCGATGCCGCCGCTCATGCCCGCCGCAAAGTTACGGCCCGTTTTGCCCAGCACTACCACGCGGCCGCCAGTCATGTACTCGCAACCATGGTCGCCCACGCCTTCCACCACCGCCAACGCGCCGCTGTTGCGTACGCAGAAGCGTTCGCCCGCCACGCCGGACACATACACTTCGCCGCCGGTCGCGCCGTAGAGCGCCACATTGCCGGTGATGATGTTATCCTGCGGCAGGAACGTGCTTTCCTTCGGGGGCCGCACACTCAGGATGCCGCCGGAAAGGCCCTTGCCCATATAGTCGTTGCAGTCGCCTTCCAGCGAGAAGGTAATGCCCTTGGGCAGGAACGCGCCGAAGCTCTGGCCTGCGCTGCCGCTGAAATCCACATGGATGGAGTTTTCCGGCAGCCCGTCTTCACCGTAGCGGAGCGTAAGCTCGCTGCCCAGTATGGTGCCCGCCGCACGGTCGGTATTGTGGATCGGCAGCGCCGCCACCACATCGCGTTCCCGGTTCAGCGCAGGCATTGCCAGCACTTCCAGAATCGCTTCGTCCATTGTGTGTCCGAGCAGCGAATGCTGTTTCTGGCTTGCGTGGCGCGGCTCGTCGATAAAGCCTTCCGGCGCGTACAGCACCGGCGTAAGGTCCACTGCCTGCTGTTTCCAGTTGGCAAGGTCCTCGCGCTTTTTCAGCATATCCACGCGGCCCACCATTTCATCCAGCGTGCGGAAACCAAGCTGTGCCATAATCTCCCGCAATTCCTGCGCGATGAAGTGCATAAAGGAGATGATATACTCCGGCTTGCCCTTGAAGCGCTTACGGAGTTCCGGGTTCTGGGTGGCTACGCCCGCGGGGCAGCTGTCCAGATTGCAAACACGCATCATAATGCAGCCCATCGTTACCAGCGGGGCGGTGGCAAAGCCGAATTCCTCCGCGCCCAG
>JAQUXV010000179.1 GCA_028692205.1 Eubacteriales bacterium | reverse complement strand
AAGGGCGCGCCTTCCGTCGTTACCCGCGCGCTGGTTCTACCGCCGCAAAGCCATATCGGTACGATTGACGTAGATTTGCGTAAAACTTTTATTGAAACCAGCCCGTTTTACGGTGTTTACGAGACGCAGGAAGACCGTGAGAGCGCCTACGAATATCTGGCCGCCACCATGAACCTGGGCCGTCAGGCTGCCCCAGCCATGCCGCGTACGATGTTTACGGCGGCTCCGTCCACCTATACACCGGCAACCGTCGCACCGCCCGCCGCCACCTTTATGGTGTATGATCCGGCTACCAACAGCTACACTTCCAAAACACTGGATACCATGAGCCCGCTTCCCGGCGCTCCGGCCGTAGCACCGATGGGTCCGGCTGCCCCGGCACAGCCGCAGACGGTTACACAAAACGTGCTGGTGCTGGATCCGACCACCGGCCAGTATATCCAGAAGGAAATGACATTGGCGTTCGACCCGGCAACCGGGCAATACGCGCCCGTGCATACCGAAGCGGAAATAAAGGCTACCGAAAAGGCCCGAAAAGAAGCCGATGCCTCTCGCCTGCAAAAGGAGAAGGCCGACGCCAGAGCCAAAAAAGAGGCCGAAACGCAGGCGCGCCGTGAGAAGGCCGATGCTCTGCGAGACGAGCGCGCCGAGCGTGCGCGCCGCAACGACAGCGTTCTGGGCCGTGTAACCAACACCGCCATCCAAACCGCAACCCGTTCCGTGGTCAGCCAGCTGACCCGCGGACTGCTGGGCAGCCTGACCGGCAAACGCTGATCCGATTTACCTGTCTTTTCCCATGCAAAGCGGGCGGATGGCAATGGCCATCCGCCCGTTTTGCATGATGTATCAAGCAGCAAACAGTGTGCTAATAAACTGCTGTAGCCCGCAGTGATTCCGTCGTATACAGGCAAGGCAGACACATAAACAACCGGGATATAAAGCGAACCGTTCTTGATCAATGCAACGGTAAGCAGATAGTGCCTATTCCCGTTTACTGTTGCGATTGCGTATCCGCAATGCCCAGCACTCCGCTGACGCTGCGCGGGCTGGTTGTTGTTTTGAATTTACCGGTTTGGTTCAATTGCTGTCCCATAAATATCATCGCGGCGGTTTGGCCGCCATCCAGATTGATTGCTTCCGTAACGCCCAGTTCCAGCATCCGTTCCGCAATTCGTTTAAGGCCGCATCCCGCGCTGCCCTCGTGCCTGCCCTCCACCACAATGCTTACATAATGGTATGGCGCGATCATCCCAATAGCGCAACGCGGCTCGTGATCGGCATAACCGTTCTCCAGTCTTGCATCTATTGCTCCGTCCCGTATCAGGATCGGGCCGAAGCTGATGACATCCCGCGCGCCCATAAACAGGTATTGCTCGCCCGTATATTCGCCCGCCCCGAAGGTTTCCAGCGTGCCGTCCGGGAAGACAGCCAGCGTGTCCAGCGGTGGGAACGGTTTTCCGTTTCCGTGATAAACGTCATCGTAAAGCAGCACGCCCCCACGGATCACGACGCCTGTTTTCAGTTTTTTACTTCCTACACGGTCTCCGAAGAAATCGTCCGTCTGTGCATAGATCAGGTTATTTTCCTGAGCGATGGTATCCGGCTTCTTCAGGTGTTTATACGTTCTTTTTTCCGCTGAAAGCACGCACGCGAGCAGCGACGCCTCGCTGCACTGAAGATCCGCCTCGTACCAGATCAGCGGCGTATCGGGATCGGTTTGGCGATGAATCTCCACCCGCAGGTTCGTACTCTGGTAAAGCCAGTATCCGGCCGCCTCATCTTGAATCACTGTTGGCTGCGTAGCCGCTTCGTCGGTCTGCGCCAAAGCCACCACCCCGCAGAATACGGTTATCAGCCCGCACACAGCCACCGCTGTTATAAAGGCGGTTAACGCACGAAAGCGTTTCATTTTCTGCTTTTCCGTTTCGCTTGAGGTTTTGCTGGTTTCTTTTCTGCGGGCATTCTGCGTTTCAGCGCTTCCGGGCCCGCGACCGAATAGCCGAAAAAGCCCAGCTCCCGACCCAGAATACGGTACTTGCCGTGCGCATAAGCTACAAGCTCCATCGCCTGCTCGTCGATGCTGCCATCCGGCAGTATAAATTCCCTGCGCACCCGTACATCCATAATTTCCGCCAAAAACAGGTCGTGGCTGCCCAGCCGAAGCGTTTGCCGCACCTCGCAGCACAGGGTAACCGGCGCCTCCGCCAGCGCCGGAGCCACGCTCAGCGGCGGCGCGGCAACGGGAGTAAGCCCCAGCTCTTGAAATTTATTCACATATTTGCCGCTCTTCACACCGCAGAAATCCATGGCATGGCAAAGCGTTTTCCCGACAAGGTTTACGGTAAACTCGCCCGTTTTCTCAATCAATTCATGGCTGTAGCGTTCCGGCCGAACCGCAATGCTTACCATCGGCGGTTTGGAGCAGCATATCCCCGCCCAGGCAACGGTAAGCAGGTTAGGCACGGTTTTCCCGCCCTGCTGCCAGCCGCCGTCCGCCGCACAGCCGATCAGCACCGAAGGGATCGGCGCCAGAAAGGTCGTCGCCCCGATTGAAGTGAATCCGTTTACAGGTTCCATGATCGTCCCCCCTTGTCTGTCCCGGTAGTTCCGTGTACAATGATAGCATTGGTATTTTATGCGTATTGATCCAGCTTTGGGAGTGTGATCCGTTTGGCCCGCTATGAGTTCAACCATCGTAAACCCCGGCGCCGCAAACCGCGCTTTTCGCAGCTCCTGTTGGTGATTACCCTTCTTGTAACGCTTGTGTATCCCTTCTACGAGGCGTATCATCTGAATGTTGAAACAACCGTGCTGCAGATTGCCGATCTGCCTTCCAACCTTAAAAACCTGAAGATCGCCTATGTGACCGATATTCTCAGAGGCCCGCGTTTTTCGCAGAGCCGTGTCAATAAACTGGTGAACACCCTCAATGGGTTAAGCGCCGATTTAGTGCTGTTCGGCGGCAATTATGCCCAAAACAGCGACGAAGCCATCGACTTTTTTGCCTCGCTGCCCAACATCCAGTCCCGGTTGGGCGTCTTTGCCGTTCTTGGCGAAAACGATCGCACCGAACCGGAAAGCAACCTGACCCCGCTGGTAAAGGCAATGAAAGCACGCAATATAACGCCGCTGGTAAACAGTGTTGAAAAGGTGAAGGTTGGGAAAACAGCCCTTTACCTGGCAGGCGCGGATGACTGTTACAACGGTACCCCGGATGTGCAAGCCATCGCTTCACAGGTCAGCGCGGATAAGTTTGTGGTCTTCCTTGCCAATAGTCCCGATTTGATCACCGACGCGTTGAAAGCAGTCGGTTCGGACGGCGACAACCACTGGTTTGATATGGCGCTTTTCGGGCACACGCTCGGCGGGCAGGTGACGCTTTTCGGTTATCCGCTGATCGCCAAACTCAGTCCCGCCGTCGGCACCCGTTACCTGAGCGGCTGGCGGGAAGAAAACCGCGCGAAGATACTGGTCAGCAACGGCGTCGGCACCGTTGGTTTCCCCGTCCGCCTTTTCGCCCCTGCGCAGATCCACCTGATTACCCTGAAAAAGCAATGACCGTTCAGTGCTTGTTTTTTCTTCCGAAAAGCAGTACCGACAGGCAAACGCCGCCGAAGTTTTCGGCGGCGTTTCTGTTTACAGTACCGCCGTGGGCAACACGTCGTTTTTATTCTCCGAAGCTCGAACATCCGCAATGCGCTCCAACGTAGGCGGATACAGCGGAATCGGAAATTTCATCACAGCAGCCGCGGCGCAGGCAGCGGCAAAATTTACGGTTTCATCATCGTCCATGCCGTTGAGCAGCGCATAAATACAACCGGCTTTGAAGGTATCTCCCGCGCCCAACGTGCTTTCCGCCTGAACACGGAAAGCCCTGCGCGTTTTTACCGGCCCGCCTTTCCGACCATAGCGAATTGTTCCGCTGCCGCTGGTAAGCATTACCAGCCCGTCGGTTTCCTGAAGATAGCGCGTCAGCACGTCCTCACGCGCCGCATCCGGGTATTGCCCGCGGAGATACTCGCCGCTCAGGGCGATCATCGCCGCGTGCTTTGCCAGATAGGAATCTGGGGAGCAATCAATCGTTACGTATGGAAGCCCGGCCTTTACACACAACCTTGCCGCTTCCTCGGCGGGTTCTTCGAAAAACGGGTCGATCCCCGCCGCCTTGCAGCCCAACAGGTTTTCCGCTGCCGGATGGTTCCAGCGGTAACCTTCCGGCCCCTGAAACGCCCCAAATGTGCCAAGGCAGGTGCGCGCGTCACCGTCGATCAGCACGAAATCCTCCAGCCCGTCGAACGTATCGTCATATGTAATCAGGCTCAAATCGACGGGTTTATCCCGGAAATAGTCAAACACTCCATCCCGGGTATTTCGGCCCATCCACGTGCCTTCCATTCGCACCGTGCATCCGAGCGAAGCCAATACCGCCGCCCCGACGCCTGTTTCCCCGCCGATCACGTGGTAACGGGCTTTTAGCTCGCCATATCCATCCCGCGGAGGCATCCCGTCCCGCAGGAGCAGGCTGTTAGTCATCAATATCTGTCCGTACAGGTAAATTTCGGCGTCTTTCATAACGGCTCCGTCCTGTGGTTATTCAGAATTTGTTATCCGCCGCGCGGATATTGGTTACATGTGGTTGTTCGCTTCGGCTATTGAATCTCCGTCGTTTTACCGTCTCGGTGCAGCACGACATGATACGGCTTGCGGCTTTCTGTTTGCACGCTGATGGTGTCTCCGCTTACGGTCAGGGTATACCGTGCTTCGATTTTTCCCTTTATATTCGGAATTTCAACGGTTGTCACGCCGTCTTCCGGCTCATATACATGCAGGGTTACGCCGTCGGCATAGTCGTAATCCGCGCGGGTTTCGCACGCGCCCATGGGCAGCACGCTGTTTTCGCGCACCATCAGGGGCAGGCCATGGAAATCATATGTTTCGCAAAGCCATTTTCCACCCTCGGTTACCATGCCGGTCAGCAGGTTCGTCCACCGGCCTTCGGGCAGATAGTAGTTCACATGCCCGTCCTCGTGGAAGACGGGAGCAACCAGCAGCTGATCGCCCATCATGTATTGCGTGTCGCAGTTTTCCGCGGCAATGTCGCCGGGGAATTCCAGCATCATGGGCCGCAGCATCGGCACGCCCGTTTCATGCGCCTCCACCGCTTTGCCGAACAGGTACGGCATCAGGCGGCATTTTAGGTGTACGAACTCCCGAAGCACGTCGCAGCTTTCCTCGCCGAACAGCCACGGCACACGATAGCTTCCGCTGCCGTGCAGGCGGCTGTGGGACGAAAGCATACCGAAAGCGCACCAGCGTTTGTAGACGTCGGCAGGCGCGGTTTGTTCAAAACCGGAAATATCGTGGCTCCAGAAGCCAAAGCCGGAGTGGCTCAAGCTCAGACCCGCGCGGAGCGTCTCCGCCATGCTGATGTAGCTGGCGCTGTTGTCGCCGCCCCAATGTACGGGGTATTTCTGCCCGCCCGCGGTGGCGCTGCGCGCAAACAACATGGCTTCGCCGTCGCCGCGTTCTTTCTGAAGCAGCTCGAACACCATCTGGTTATACAGGTAGGTATAATAGTTGTGCATCTTCACCGGGTCGCTGCCGTCGAAATACTTCACGCCGCGCACCGGAATACGCTCGCCAAAATCGGTCTTGAAGCAATCCACGCCAATATCCAGCAGCCGCTTCAAATGCCCGCAGAACCATGCTTTCGCTTTCGGGTTGGTTACATCCAGCAGGCCCATGCCCGGCTGCCAGAGATCGGTCTGCCATACGTCGCCGTTCTCTTTTTCCACCAGATAGCCGTTTTTCATCGCCTCGTCAAACAGGGGGCTTGCCTGCGCAATGTAGGAGTTGAGCCATACGCAGATGTGCAGCCCGCGCTCTTTCAGCCGTGCCAGCATTTCCTTCGGTTCGGAAAAGGTATCGGGGTCCCACTGGAAATCGCACCACTGGAAACCCTGCA
>JAQUXV010000178.1 GCA_028692205.1 Eubacteriales bacterium | reverse complement strand
TCCACGGCGTTGATCGCGCGGATCAGTTCGCTCTGATAGGCCGAAATTGTTTTTTGAACCTCCATGGTTATACCGCCTTTCCGTGATAGCCGTATCGCTGCTCCGGGCCGCACAGCGCAAGCGCCGCCGCGCCCAGCAGCCCGCCGTAGTACCCCAGCGGCGTCGCCGTCAGCGTTACCGCCGGGTTGGCCGAGCGGTACACATGCCCGGCCACGGTTTCCGCCAACGAATGTTCAAACAGGTCGAAAGCCAGCGACAGCCCGCCGCCGATAATCACCTTATCGGGGCTCAGCAGGTTCACAGCCATGCCGATCATCCGCCCCAAATACACGCCCTCCAGCCGGAACGCTTCCAGCGCCGCCGTCTCGCCCCGGCGGGCCAGCCCGGCAATGTGCTCGCCGTCCGCGCGGATGCCCGAAAGCTCCTCATACGTTCTTGTCAGCCCCGGCCCCGCGGCATACGCCTCCAGGCAGCCGTTTTTGCCGCACTTGCACAGACGGCCGTTTTCCACCACCGTCACATGCCCGCATTCCCCCGCCGCGCCGGAACCGTACAACAGCCGCCCGTCGGAGAACACCGCCCCGCCGACGCCGTTGGAAACCGTCAGGTACAGAAAATGGCTTACGTGCTTCGCTGCGCCGAACAACTTTTCCGCCAGCGCGCAGGCCTTGGCGTCGTTTTCGCCGTACACAGGCAGGCCGAATGCCTCCCGGAGCAGCCTGCCGATGGGCAGGTCGCGGATGCCGGAAAAGCTCGCTTCCACCCACAGGCCTTCCTCCGCCTTCGCCAGCCCGGGAATGGTTACGCCGATCACGTCCGGCGCATACTCCGGGTGCGCGGCTAAGAGCTGCCTGCCGGAAGCGATCAGCGACGCTATTACGCCTTTCGGGGTCAGCTCGTCCCACTCCCGGCGCTCGGCGCACAGCACCTCGCCCTGATCGTTTACCAGCCCCGTTATATACTTGGAACCGCCGATATCAAAACACAGCTCGTTCATACCTGCTCCTCAAACTGCTCGTGATAGAGGGCCCAAAGCTCCTCCTGCGTGGCGGTGCCGGTGGTGCCAAGCTTGCGCACCGTTACGCCCGCGCATAAATTACCCAGTTCCGCCGCCTCCGCAGCCGTCGCGCCCGCGCACAGGCCGCTCACCAGCGCGGCGGTGGTGGCGTCGCCCGCGCCGCATACGTCAATCGGCCCCGCCTGCCGCGCGGCGGGAACCACCACCCCGTCTTCCACGGCAATGCCGTCCTTGCCGAGGGTAACGATCACGGGCCGGCGGGTGATCGCCCGCAGGCGCGCCATCGCCTCGGACAGCGGCACATCCTCACCGACCGCCTGCGCCACTTCCAGATGGTTGCACTTGATCATCACATTGCGGAACTGCGAAATACGCGCGCGCGAATCGGCGTAAATCAGCAGGTTCGGATAGGCTTCCCCCAGCGCCGCCAGCTCGTCCCGCACGCGCGCGGTCACCGCGCCCGTATCCGTCTCGGTCGGCTGATCCAGCACGATCATCGCATCCACGGTTCCAGCCAGCGCTTCCAGCGAGCCGTTCAGCTTATCTTCCACCCACGCGGGCGTACGCAACCGGTTTTTCACATCCAGTCGGTTGCCTTCCTCCCAGCCGCCTTCGCGGCGGAACATCGGTTTCAGGTAGCAGGGAGTCATCCGTTCGGGCACAATTTGCACGTGCTCCGTATCAATCCCCTGATCGGCCAGCAGTTTCCGCATTTGCCAGCCGTCGCCATCGTCGCCCGTAAAGCCGACGGCATACAGCTTGCCCACGCCCAGCGCGTGCAGGTTGTTCAGCACCGTGCCCGCCGCGCCCGCGCTGGCCTGTTTTTCCACCACCTGCCACGCGGTGAGCCCCGTTTCCACGGACGGTTCGTCCAGCGTCGGGTCGATACGGTACCACCGATCCAGAAACAGATCCCCAACCACCGCGATCTTCAGTCCCCGAAAGCGGGAGAGCAGTGCCGAAAGGCGCTCCTCCTTCATCGGTTACGCCCCCTTCAGCAGCAATTTCGCCAGATACATCACGGTATCCCGGTGTTTGCCCTGCACGTAGAAGCTTTCGCCCCCGTCGGCCACGGTGCGGGCCATAATGGTTTTCCACGGGCGGAAATAGTAACGCGGGTCGGTTTTCGGCGGCGCGTCGTGGATGTCCTTACCCTCCAGCGGCAGCAGATCCAGCACGGCGGTGGTGAAGTGCGCGATGGATCGCCCTTCCTGTTTGGCCACGTTGCGGCTCATCGAAAGCGCCTTCAGGTACACCTCCGGGCCGATCACCGCGGAACCGAAATTCAAAAACACACCGTTTTCCAGCTTCTCGATGGTGTTGGCATAAATCAGAAAATCACGGTACGTCGCCTCGCCAATGGCCGCGCCGTCGGCGTTGGGCTGCTCGTGCACAATATCGCACCCAATGCCCACGTGCACCGTCACCGGCACCTGGTTTTTGTACCCCGCCGCGAGCAAGCTGATGTTCCTATACGGGAACCCATTCTCCCAGATATATTTGCCCAGCGCTTCGCCGAAGCCCAGTCCTTCCTTTACGCCGAGGTTCACGGCCTCGTTGTAGCGCGCGTCCTCCCGCCACAGGCCGAACTGCCCCTCGCTGATGTATTTCGCCACGCTTTCGGTGGTCGCGCCGATCAGGGCGAATTCAAAATCATGGATGCCGCCCGCGCCGTTTAAGGCGAAGTGGGTAATCCACCCCTCCTCCATCAGGCGAATCAACAGCGGCCCCGCACCCGCGCGGATCACATGCGCGCCCATCATCATCAGCACCGGCGCGCCTTTGGCCCGCGCGGCGCGGATGCGCTCCGCCAGCGTTTCAATCGTCGGGTGGCGGTAGTCCGTAGGGTCGTCGACGTCCATCATCACACTCAAATCCAGATCATGCACCCGTTCGCTCAGCGGCAGCAGGTTCAGGCGGGCGCGGTCGAACTCCGGAAAAGGCATAGGCATTGGCTCCTTTCATACGGGGGAACGAATCGGTTTCCAATCAAGCATCGTACAAAACGTATCGTTTGGCTTCCATTGCGCAACTCAGCAAAACGGTTGTGGCCGCCGGGATGGTTACGAGAATAAAAAACGCTCCAACGCTCCGATCCCCCGGTAATCGGGGATAATCGCGTCCGCACCGGCGCGCAGCAGACGCTCGCGTTTCCACGCGTCGATACCTTGCCGCTCGACTTCGTTGGAGGCGACGCCCACGGCGTATCCCCCGACTTCCTTCACGTTCTCGATCTCCACATAACCGTCGCCGAAACCAAGCAGGCTTTCGCCTTCAAGGTCGTTCTCGCGGATCATTCGCTCGATGACCATTTTTTTGGAGAAGGTTTTGTAATCCCGCTGGGCGCCGTGAATGTGTTTTCCAAAGTACGGCGTCAGCCCCAGCAGTTCCGCCTCGTGGAGCACGCTTTCCTCGTCGGTGCCGCTGGCGAGGTAGGGCGTTACGCCGTGGCGCTTCAGCATATCCAGCAGGGCGTATGTTCCCGGCACGGTCAGTGTTTCGGGGTCGATGCGCCCGGTTTGCAGGCCGGTGAGGCGATCGTCGATCTTCAGCATCAGGCGGCGAAGATACTCGTCTTTGTACGCCTGCGGGTCAAGGGGCTTGCCGCCCATAGCCGCAATCCGCTCCGCAAGCGCAATGCACTGGTAAATGGTCTGTTTGCCCGTGTGGAAGAAGATCATTTCCCGCGCCTGCTCCCGCAAAGCCGCGCCGTCGCTGTCGCGCCCCTCCGGCGTGTCCCGCAGCGCTTCGGTGAAATAACCGATCATGATGGGCTGCCAACCCTCGCGAATCAGGCTCAGCGTGCCGTCAAAGTCCAGCACCGCATAATGGAAAACTTTTCCCTCCGGGCGACGCCGGATAATTTCCAGTTCCATTTCTCCTCCGTTCCGTCTTGACAAGCGTGCAAAACCTTGATAGAATATAAGAACTTAATTCTACCTCTGAAATAAGTTTCATGAAAGCTGTGGCAAAAAATGAAATCTCAAAAATCGACGCCTGTCAAAATGGCTCATGTCGTTAGTATTTTGCAACTGATCCATCAACACCCCGGGATTTCCAAGCCGGAACTGTGCAACCAAACCGGGCTGATGCCCTCCACCGTTCACAGCGCGGTCGCGCAATTGCTGAAATATAAATTGATCGTTTGTCAGGGAATGGCCGCCTCCACCGGCGGCCGCCGCGCGAGCCTGTACCGCCTCGCGTCGGACATCGGCTGCGTAGGCAGCATCAGCATTCGGCTGGACCGGCTGGAAGTGGGCATTTTCGATCTGTCGCTCAACCCCCTGTCCAAGGAGGAGATTCCCCTGTCCATGCCGGAGATTGGGCCGGAGACTTATACGGGGCAGGCTGTGCGGGCGATGGATAAATGCCTGTCGCAAACCCGCTTCCCACGGGAGAAGCTGCTGGGCGTAGGCGTTTCACTGCCCGGCCCCGTGGATTACGAAACCGGCGTGGTGCAACAGATCAGCGGCGCGCCCAAGTGGCAGCAGTTCCCGCTGGCCGAGCGGCTGAAACAGTCGCTGGGCTGCCCGGTGTTCGCCGATAAGGATGTATACGCCGCGCTGGAGCTGCTTTCGCAAACCGGCAAGGTACGGGATACCGGCTGCTGCGCCTACCTTTCCATTTGCGAGGGCATCGGCTCGGCGCTGATGATCAACGGGCAGGTGTTTCGCGGGGACCACAGCCTCGCGGGCGAGATCGGCCACCTTACGGTGCGCAAGGACGGTATTCCCTGCCCCTGCGGCAACACCGGCTGTTTGGAGCTGTATTGTTCCGATATCGGCATCGTGCAGCAGTACAACGCGCAAAGCAGCTCCCGGCAGACGACGGTGGCACAGGTGCTGCAGCTGGCGCAGCAGGGCGACGCGGTCGCCTCCCGCGTGCTGTCGCAGGCCATAAACTATCTGGTGGACACCACATCCACCATCATCATGACGTACGATCCCAAGGAACTGCTAATCTTCTGCACGTGGCTACGGGAACAGCGCGCGCTGTTCTTCTGGATGCTGGACACGCTTTATTCCAGATCCATCTTTACGCAGAAGCACGCCGTGCAGATTCGCCTTCTGGAAGGCGAGCCGCTCAACTTAAGCGCCGCGGCGTCGCTGGCCGTGCGGCAGGCCATGCAGCAGGCGCTGGTCGGCCCGGAACGGTAAGCGCGCCTCCTTCGCAGCCGTATGGAAGCATCCGGCGCGGGCCGGAATCCCTTAAAAAAATCACGCCAAACCGCCGGAAAGGGTTCGCCGTTTCCGGCGGTTTTCTGTACTGAATTTGATGGGTCAGGATGTTAGAATGGCATATCGTCTGTCAACACAACCACGTTTATGGCATTGTAATGCGAAGTTGTTTCTCTTTCCCCCGGCAGATGCGGCCGGCCGCGTACGCGGCGTTACTCGTCGTGCGCCTTCAGCGCCGCGTCGAAGCTGACCTCCGAAGGGCTGAAGTTGATCTTTTTGGCAAACGCCAGCGCCTCGGTCGCGCCGTGAATGCGCTCCATGCCGCTGTCCTCCCACTCTACACAGAGCGGGCCTTCGTAGCGCATCTGGTTCAGCTCACGGATGATGCCTTCGAAATCCACATCGCCATGCCCCAGCGAAACGAAGTTCCAGCCCCTGCGGGTATCGCCGAACTCGATGTGCGAGCCAAGAATGCCGCCGCGGCCATCCCGGTTGAGGCGCACATCCTTCAGGTGGACATGGTACACCTGCTTGCCGAAATCACGCAGGAAGATCGCCGGGTCCACGCCCTGCCACAGCAGGTGGCTGGGATCGAAGTTCAGCCCCAGCGTGGGCCGGTACTCCAGCGTCTCCAGCAGGCGCTTTGTGGAATAGTAGTCAAACGCGATCTCCGTGGGGTGCACTTCCAGCGCCAGCTTTACACCGCAGCGGTCGTACTCGTCAAAGATCGGCGACCACAGCTCCTTAATGGTCTGAAAGCCGTTTTCCACCA
>JAQUXV010000177.1 GCA_028692205.1 Eubacteriales bacterium | reverse complement strand
CGCTGACGCGAACCAGTTTGGTGCTGGCTTTTTCAAACTCGTCCTCCAAAATCACCAGTTCCTGATTGCGGAAGCCGATAATGGCGTGCACCTCGCACCCCTGCTGATGCAGCTTCTTCGTTACGGGGTAGGCGATGGCGCAGCCGACGCCGCCGCCCACCACCGCGACCTTCCGCAGGCCCTCGGTGTGGGTGGCACGGCCCAGCGGGCCCACAAAATCGTGGATGCTGTCGCCTTCGTTTAAGTGGTTCAGCTTTTCGGTTGTCGCGCCGACCACCTGAAAAATGATGGTCACGCTGCCGGTTTCACGGTCGTAGTCCGCCACGGTCAGGGGAATGCGCTCGCCGTTTTCATCCACCCGAAGGATGATAAACTGTCCGGGTTCCGCCTTGCGCGCCACCAGCGGCGCATCGACACGCATCAGCGTGACCGTCGGGTTCAAAATTTTCTTTTCCAGTATCCTGTTCACGGGGTTTCCTCCTTATGGTCGGAGCAGTGGGTTGAGTTTAGCGCCGGAATCAAGGCCATATGCCGGGCTTCGGTGCGTTTTCAAGCGCAGCGGTACCCGATTGTTTCGCGGTTACTATATCGCGACGCGGTGGTACCCGATTGTTTCGCGGTTACCATATCGTAGCACGGCGGTACCCGGCTGTTTCGCGGTTATAATACCGCGGCACGGGCGGAACCGCCGGTACGGCCTTCCAATCCGGCTTTCTCCGTCCAGAACGTCCATCCTTTTGGTTCCAATGGAAAACGGCTGTTGATTGGCGCAACAGCCGCTTTCCGGTAATTCTATCCGCCGCCGCCCCCGCGGGGAGCCGCGACCGCGTCATGGTTTGCGTGCTCCGGCGCGCGGGCGGTTGGGCGAGCCGGTTTGCAAAGGCAAAACCAAAGCCCTGCGCTCCGCGTCAATCACAAAGCGGTTGAAGCGCCGCTTGCTTAGAAATCCACTTCCGTGTCGTAGTAGCAGCACTTCAGCAGTTTTTCCATCTCTTCCTGGCTGGGCTGGCGGGGGTTGGAGCCGGTGCAGGCGTCGCCGAGGGCGTTTTTCGCAATCTCGGGCAGGCGCTCCAGGAACACCTTCTCGGGCACGAAGCCTTCCTCGGTGGGATAGCTGTCCTTGCCGTAATGCTGGATGCAGTGAGGAATTTTCAGCTCGTCGTTCATCTTGCGCAGGTAGGCGATCAGCAGGGCGATCTTTTCCGTCACGGTGGAGCCGCCGAGGTTCATGTAATCGGCGATCACGGCGTAGCGCTTGGCAGCCGTCTCATCCTTGGCGTTGAAGGCGATTACCTTGGGCAGGTACATGGCGTTGGCCGCGCCATGGATGATGTGCGCGCCGTAATCCGCAAAAGCAGCGCCAGTCTTGTGCGCCATGGAGTGGACAATGCCCAGCAGCGCGTTGGAGAACGCCATGCCCGCCAGGCACTGCGCGTTGTGCATGCTGTCGCGCTTGGCCATATCGCCCTCATAGGAGGGTACCAGATCAGTCTGGATCATCTTGATGGCGAAAATCGCCAGCGGATCGGTGAAATCGCAGTTCGCGGTGGATACGTACGCTTCCACGGCGTGGGTCATCGCGTCCATGCCGGTGTGCGCAACCAGCTTCTGGGGCATAGTCTCCGCAAGATCGGGGTCCACAATGGCCACGTCCGGCGTGATTTCAAAATCGGCGATGGGGTATTTGATGCCCTTCTGGTAATCGGTGATGATGGAGAAAGCCGTCACTTCGGTGGCGGTGCCGGACGTAGAGGAGATGGCGCAGAAATGGGCTTTGCGGCGGAGCTTGGGCAGGCCGAAAACCTTGCACATATCTTCAAACGTCGTTTCGGGATACTCATATTTAATCCACATGGCCTTTGCGGCGTCGATGGGGGAGCCGCCGCCCATGGCGATAATCCAGTCCGGCTCAAACTTGAGCATCGCGTCGGCGCCCTTCATAACGGTTTCCACGGAGGGGTCCGGCTCAATGCCGCTGTATACTTCCACTTCCATGCCCGCCTCTTTCAGGTAGGCGATGGCTTTGTCCAGAAAGCCGAACCGCTGCATCGAGCCGCCGCCCACGCAGATCATCGCTTTCTTGCCTTCGAACGTTTTCAGGGCTTCCAGGGCGCCCTTGCCGTGGTACAAATCTCTGGGTAATGTAAACCTTGCCATACGCTAAAGCCTCCGCTTCCTATGTTGAGTCGCTGTTAAAATGCATCTTGCTGCAAACGGGTTGATCCCGGTTGCCCGCAGGCTTATTCTAACAGGGTTTAGCGTGATTCCGTTATAGGAATACGGCATATGGTTAATATTTTAACGATATTATATTATCGTTATTATGGTCGATTTCCGGCCAGATCAGCCTATTGGAATATCGGCTCTCCGGTTTATCCCGCTCCGCCGCAGCAATCTCCGCAGGGTTCGCCTGCCGGTAATGCCCCCTCCAACCGGTACGGAATCGCGGCGGCGCAGGGTTCTTTTCCCTCCGTATACAACCCGGCTTGAGCAGCGCAGGCACCCCTGCCGCGCATGATTCGCCGATAAGCGCCAGTTCCCGCCAGCCCGCAGCACATCGGTGTATTTAATAGGCGGATCTTGCGCTGTGCGCTTCGTGTTCCAGCAGGCGGGAAAGCACGCTCGACCGGCTGTTACCTTATCGTGCAGCGGGCTTTACAGGCTCCCCGACGAAAGAAAAAGAATGCGTGCATAAGCTGTTTTTCTTGATAGGCATACAAACCGAAGCGGTAACTACTTTTCATCAGGAGTATCCTCAAGCAGGCATCCAAAGCGCCCGCGTATGGGCTGTTTTTCTTGATAGGCACACCTTCTGAAGCAACTGTCAAAACACGCCGGAAATACCCCACAGCGGGCATAAACTGCCCGTACGTACACCGCTTTCTTGATGGGCGCAACCCGTTGAGGCAGCAGCCATGCCGCACCGAAACCACTCCAAAGCGGACATTAAAGTGCCCGCGCGTGTGCTGCTTTTTGATTGATGTACCTGTTATGGCAACTGTCATAGCACGCCGGAAATACCCCACAGCGGGCATAAACTGCCCGTACGTACACTGCTTTCTTGATGGGCGCAACCCGTTGAGGCAGCAGCCACGCCGCGTCGAAAGCGCCCCAAAGCGGAGGTAATGGTGTAACGGTACGCCGAAGGATTGCCTTGTAAAGCTGCATCCCTGTTTTCCGCGCCTGTTCGCGCTTATGCGAAAAGGCGTGGAACATGCCTGTTCTCCCCGGTTGCATGCGGCGGCTTGTTCCGTAGCCCCACAGCGGGGTTATCCCAGTTTCTCCGCAATCCCACAGCGGAGAGGCCCCAGAAGCCGGTTCTCCGGCTGCCGGACTTAAAAAGCAAATAAAATAAAGAGCAGCCGCTCCTTACGGAAACGGCCGCCCTGGCTGCGTGTTTTATTATAACGGGAAAGTTACCGTTGGGGTTATAGCAAGATGGAATATAGATATTCCATTATCGATATAATGGAATCGGTAAAATGATACTGATTTCTCCATTTACGCCAACCCGGCGGCGGTTGCCCCCGCATCCATCAGGCCGGATGTTGTTCCCCTGCCGCCAAAGAAGGCTTCCACCGCGCCCTCGGTTTCAGGCAGGCCCGTTGGCCCGCGCCGCTCTTCCCGCCGCTGCGCGGTCAATGCACATCCATAAAGGCGACTTCGTTTTTTGCCGCGTACAGCCGATCCACCAGCCGCCGATCCAGCTCGGTAAATCGGTAGCCGGTCGGGTACACCAGCATATCCTTAAAACGGTGGTTGGGCGCTTCGCATTTCCGCTGTGCAAGGGCATACCGTTTCAGCAGCCCGGCCGGCAGAGGCGACGCCCAAAGGTAGGCGGTCGGCAGCCGGGAAAGCAGCTCGAACTGGTTGGCGCGGTCAAACAGGTACACATGGCGGTCCGCCAGCAGCGGGTCCCGGTTCTGGATGGTTTCGTTGGCGGACAGGTACGGCACATACGAATCCCCATAAACGATCTCAATCCCCTCGCGCAGCTGTTCCAGCGTCACCACGGGGGCCTGCGCCAGAGAATGCTGCTGTGAAAACAGGGCCAGATAATCGCTTTCCCAAATCAGCTCGCCTTCCAGGCGGCGTTCTTTGAGCGCATCCAGAAAATACGCCTCGTACAGCGGCTGGTAGCGGATGACCGCCAGCTGGCACTGCCCGTTGGCAACGTTGTTGATGGCCTGCAGGGAATTCGTTTCCTGCATACGGATATCGATTCCCTTGCTTAAATCCAGCCGCGTCATGAAGGCGGCGAACCCGTCCGCCAGATAGCTGCATCTGGGCAGGGAGAACCGAAGCGAGAGCGTTTCGGTTTGCTCCGGCGTGCGGATGGCCTCCACCTTCTCCAGCTCCGCCACAATGCGGCGTGCTGAAACCAGCAGCTTTTTCCCTTCCGGGGTCGGGATAACCCCTTTGGGGCTGCGCTCGAACACGGCGTAGCCAAGCGAATCTTCCATTTCCCGGATGGCCTTGCTCAAACTGGGCTGGGAGATGAACAGCCGCTCGGCCGCCCGCGAGATGGAACGCTCGCGTTCCACCACCAGCACATAATGGAAATACAGCGTATTCACGAAGATACCCCCCTGTTCGGGTTCAGCTCCTCCTCCAAATGGTTGGAGAGGATGGCCAGCGACACGGCCATATTTTCGTTTTGCACCAGCACGTCGCCCGGCACGGACAGGTGTACCGGCGCAAAGTTCCAGATCGCTTTCACTCCGCCGGCCACCAGCTGATCGCACACCAATTGCGCCTGCTTCGCGGGCACCGTGATAATGCCGATGTGGATGCCCATGCGCCGCGCCGTATCGCTGATTTTCGCGGCGGCCAGCACGGGCTTCTGGTTCACGGTCGTACCGACGAGCGCCGTATCGTTGTCAAAGGCAGCCACAATGTTCAGGCCGAAAAGGGTAAAGCCCTCATAGTTCAGCAGCGCCTGCCCCAGCGAGCCTACGCCCACCAGAATCGCATCCTTCGTGTTGCGGAAGCCCAGATAGTTTTCGATGCTGGCAATCAGCTCTTCCACGCCGAAGCCGTACTTCGGTTTTCCCGGCGTGGTGCTGACGGCGGCAAAATCCTTGCGCACCTGTATTTCCGTAAGCCCGAAATGATCGGCGGTTTTCGACGCCGATACGCTGCGCACGCCCTCCTCCTGAAGGGAGCGCAGGTAATACAGGTACGAAGGCATCCGCTGCAGCGCCTGCAGCGAGATCACCGGCCCGCTGTACGGAATATGCTTTGTCATGTTCGAATCCCTCGATTGCTTCGGTCTTGGATATCGTTCTTGCAATATCGAAATTTTACCATTACACGGAAAACGTGTCAAGCGGCGCGGCTTCCGAGGTCTGCGCGGAGGCGCAAAGCCCGGCAGCTTTCAACGGGGGTGCCTTTCCGCCACCGAAAAGCTGCCGGGTACGCGCGTATTTCAAATCGGTGCCGCTTCGTATGCGCCTGGTCACGAGTGCAGGGGATGCGGGCCGGAAAAGGGGATTCGTACAGGGATTTTCGGCACTGTACCGGCAAGGCCAAGGTAACCGGAGCGGGTTTTATTCGGCGTATACCAAACGGCGGGAACTCCGCAAAACTTTGCAATCTGCGGAGTTCCCGCCCCAAAGGGATGAAAGTTTCAAACCAAATGTACCGCCTTATCAGCGGGGTTGCCGTGCAGCCGCTGCGCCCGGATTCCGCCCCGGTGATGCCGCCGTATCCACATAGGGGCGGCTCACTCCCGATTTTTCCGCCTCACTTGTTCGCCTGCGAAAGGCTTTGCTCAATCGCATACGCCAAAAACCCGGCGCAGGTGGCGAATGCCTCGCCCGTTTCGCAGACCCCGGTTTGCTCGTTCACACTCTCGCAGGCGACGCCGTTGTCCATTTGCGTGCGCTTCAAATGCGCAAACCCTTCGCGGGCGTGCCCGCTCAGGAGGCTATTGCAGATGGAGAGCACCCACGGGTGCGGCGCGTGCCTGCAGCCAATTTCCGCAATCGGCG
>JAQUXV010000176.1 GCA_028692205.1 Eubacteriales bacterium | reverse complement strand
CACAATCGGCGCGGGGTTTTTCTATTACCTGATGGATCTTGCGCCCCAAAGCCCCAAAAAGCTCCCTGTCAAAGGCGGCGGAGAGTTCCGGATGCCGGATATGTATTTTCGCGGCACGCCGGGCACGTTGTATACCGTTTTCGAGCAGGCGGGCGAAGAGGGCCGCCCCCGGATGCGCCGGTACTGGTATTTTGATTTCGGCTTCATCCTCTGCTTTCTGGGCGTGATGCTCGCCGTTGATCTGAACGCGGTGGGCACAAGCTACGCGTTATACCCGTGGATGAACATCGCCGCCATTGCGCGCGCCGCGTTCGACATGGTGGAAAACTGCCTGTTTCTGATTTTGCTTCGCGGCTGGCCCACGCGGAAAAACCGCATTGCCCGCACGGCCTGCACGGTAACGACCCTCAAGTTCCTGATGCTGTTCGCGTGGATCGGCATGCTGTTCTTCCGGTTGTTTGTTACCGCGTTCCATATCGGCGCGTAAACCGGCATTTGCGCGGGCCGTTCCCTGTCGGCGTATCGTCGGTATTCGTACAGACCGTTCCCTATCGGCGTGGTGGCTCCGGCCTATTCTGTTTAACAGGAGCGCCGCCGGGAAGCCGTCGTTTAGGGCGCTTTGAGGGTGTTGCCGTAAAATGCGTCTCCTCTACGGTTGTCCGGGGTCGCAAACGCGGCAATACGCTCCATATAAACCAAAGCAATAAGAAAAACCCGTCCGTATGGCCGGCTATCGGCCAAACGGACGGGTTTTACTATGCTAAATCCGGGGTGGTTCTAGGGTTGTTCCCCCGCTGGGCGGTTGAGCGGCGCGTCAGGGATTGGGCGGAGCCTCCGGTCGATCGCCGCAGGCTGCCAACGCCGCTTCAAACGCCATTCCGGCCCGGCGCAGTTCCGCCTTGATCGCCGCATCCGGCAGGGCGGCTGGCGGCTCGCCGCTCTCTGCGCCCTGTTTTCGCGCCCGTTCCAGACGCTTGCGGTATTTCGCGTTATAGCGCTCCTCCTCGCTGAACACGCAGCCGCAGTATTTTTGCATGTACAGGCCCAGCGCTCGCGCCTTCTCCACCCCCTGCCTAAACAGCGGCCGAAAATCGCGGTACAGGAACGCAACGCCGAACTCCGCCGCCGCATCCTCGGCGGCGGCGCGAATCAGCTCGTGCTTTTGAAAGACGCTGTAAAAAAGCGTGCTGGTAAAGTGCGTATAGCCGTGCTCGGCGGCGTAGCGCGCCGTTTCGCGCATTCGGGAGGCATAGCAAGCCCCGCAGCGGTTGCCGATGTCGCTCGCCACAACCTGCGTAAAAGGCCGCAGACCGTACAGGTCGTTTACTTCCAGCGCCATGCCGATCTGCGCGGCATACTCCACAAGGGCGTTGCGGCGCGCGCGGTACTCGGTGTACGGGTGGATATTGGGGTTGTACCAGTAACCCGTCGGCTCGATGCCCTCGGCGCGCAGGCTTTGCACGCACATCACCGAGCAGGGGGCGCAGCAGATATGCAGCAGCAGTTTCATGAATGGTCGCCTCCGCCGATCTTGGCTTCCCATGTCCCCTCGCTCGCGCAGCGGGGATCGCGTTCGGTTTGGCCCCGCAGCGAAGCGCGAAATGAAGAGCACGGCGGAGCCGAGTTCAAATTTCACGCAAAGGCAGGGGCAAAACCGCCGCAGGCGCGATACGCCCGGGATCGACAACAGTATAACACAGTTGCAGGACGCAGTCCACGCGACAGCGTTTCCAATTGCGGTGCGGTATGGTATACTATCGTTGTTGTTGAAGGAGATGTTTTGCCCGATGACCCAAAAAATACTTGCATTTCTTCTGGCGGCCCTGTTCCTTTTCTCCTGCGGCGCGGCGACGGCGGACGATGATACGGACGCCCTTTTTGAGCAGGCGGCTGCCGCACTGCTGAGCCCGAAAGCGGAAGCCCAGCAAACCGGCGCATATACGCTGCGCACCGGCGAAACCGCCTACGTGCCCAGCGTCGCCCCGGAGATCATCCCGGCGGACGAGCCGGACTCCCTTGTAATGCCCGCCGTGGACGGAACCTTTGAAAGCTCCGATCCCGCCGTCGTCACGGTGGATGAAACCGGCCTGATGACCGCCGTAGCCGAGGGCGAAGCGACGGTTACCTACCACGCTTCCGCCGGAGACGTGTCCTTTGCCGTCACGGTGGACGCAAACGCGCTGCCGGAAAGCGTGAAGGCTATGGTATACGTGGCGAAAAACGAGTTTTATACCACCAAACGCGCCCGGCTGCCCAAATACAACAAGTACGCCAAATGGTATTATGGGAAGAAGAAGGAGGTCGGCTGGTGCTCGGTGTTCACCATCTGGTGCGCCAACGCCAGCGGAAACCGACTGCTGAAGGAAGAAGCCCTGAAAACGGAAACCGTATCGGATACGGACGTTGTGTATTTCCGCGAGGGACAGGTGGGCAACCAGTACGATTGTTTCCAGTCGCTGGGCCGCTTCACCGGCATACCGCGCCCCGGCTATCCCGTTATCTACGGCGATCTGGACAATAGCTACCGCACCACCCACATCGGTATCGTTGTGGATGTGGCCGACCGGGGGGACGGCATTTACCAGGTGACGACCGTGGAAGGCAACATGAGCAACTCGGTGAAAAGCTATTGCTACCTGTACGACAGCAACGCGGACAACCACACCGTTGGTGTGGAAAAAGGCTTGCGCCTCCAAACCAACATGAGCACCCTGCCCTCGGAGGAGCAGACCGACCCGCTGGTGCAGTATAAGCTGCACACCGACCACTGGTGCGTATTCGGGTTTGGCGCAAGCTGGCTGTAACGGCATTCCAAGGGTTCGGGCGCAGGAACGCTGTACGCCATTCACCGGGGGTTTTCTCCCCGTCATCCCCATACCGCAGGATCGTCCCCACCGCTCGGGCATCGCCGGTATTTCTGCCGCCCCGTTTGAAGCCCGGCCGTAAAAATCACATTGATTCAAACCCCGTAGACCGTGGTATAATCAACATACAAGGAGGATGAGAACCCATGAGAGATCTGAAGGAACTCAAAGGTACCCAAACCGAAGCCAACCTGCAGGACGCTTTTGCCGGAGAAAGCAAAGCGCGCAACAAGTACACCTATTATGCCTCCAAAGCACGCAAGGACGGCTATGTACAGATTGCCAACCTCTTTGAGGAAACCGCCAACAACGAGAAGGAGCACGCCAAAATCTGGTTTAAGCTCCTGCACGGCGGCGAAGTGGCCGGCACGGAAGATAACCTGCTGGATGCTGCCGAAGGCGAGAACTACGAGTGGACGGATATGTACGTCCGCATGGCCGAGCAGGCCCGCGAAGAAGGCTTTACCCAGATTGCCGCTCTTTTCGACGGCGTTGCCAAAATCGAGAAAACGCACGAGGAGCGCTACCGCAAGCTGCTCGCCAACATTCAGGATGGGCTGGTCTTCAGCCGCGACGGCGACCAGGTGTGGCAGTGCATCAACTGCGGCCATATCGTGATCGGCAAAAAAGCGCCGGAGCTCTGCCCCGTTTGCAAGCACCCCAAGGCGTTCTTCGAACTCCACACGGAAAACTATTGACAGCCGTTTCCGGCTGACGCAAAATGAAGGGGATGGCTCCGGGGGGAAGGACCTCCGGGCCGTCCCCTTCGTTTTTTATGCGCACCCGCCCATGCGCGGCTGTCTCCCCGTCGGGAATGGGAACCCGTTTTGCGTCCCGATCGCGCTGGTTCCTCCGGTTTACCGCCCCGTCGGCTCCCCGGCGGATTTTGCGGGTTCGCCCGCCGCGCATTCGGGAGCATGGCAAAAGCAACGGGTATACCAACCCCGTCGCGCCTGCCTTTGCGCGGTATGATCGCGAGCCGGAGAATCCGAGCGGTCGCTCCACAGCCTTCGCGGCATTTCCCGCTTGAATTGCCAGCGCCGTACCGCAGCATCCACCGCACAGTCGAACCCGTGTCGCCCTGACCATCGTATTTTTGGGAGGTTTTCATGCGAGTAGCGCACATCAACGTGACTTCGGGCCTGAGCACGGGCCGCATCGCCACGGATATCTGCGAGGTTACCCAGCGGTCGGGGCACAAGGCGCTTCTGTGCTATTCCCGCGGTTATCCGCCGCGGAACGTGCCCGGCTTCCGCGTGGGCAGCCGGGCGGGTGTGCTGCTGCATGGGGTTCTGGCACGCCTTACGGACCGGGCAGGCTTTTTCAGCCGCCACGCCACCCGCAGGCTGGTTAAGCAGCTGGCGCTTTATAAGCCGGATGTGATCCACCTGCACAATCTGCACGGGTACTATCTGGACCTGCGCACGCTGTTTGCCTGGCTGGCCAAAGCCGGGGTGCCGGTGGTGTGGACGCTGCACGATTGCTGGGCCTTCACCGGGCATTGCGCCTATTATTCCATGGTCAAGTGCGAACGCTGGCACACTACGGGCTGCGGCCGTTGCCCCCAGCTTTCCGCCTACCCGCGCAGCCTGGGTGTGGATCGTTCCCGCCGCAACTGGCAGGAGAAGCGCGCTTTATACGAGGCCGTGCCCAACCTGACGCTGGTTACGCCGTCCGTATGGCTGGGGCGCGAGGCAAACCGTTCCTTCCTGGGCAAACGCCCCATCCGCGTCATTGCCAACGGCCTCGACCTTACGCAGTTCTACCCCTGCGACGAGCCGGAGGTGCTCAGCGATCTGGTGCGGCGATATTCGCTTGCGGAGCTGGGCGACAAAAAAATGCTGCTGAGCGTGGCCAGCACCTGGGAAACGCGCAAAGGATTAAACGATCTGACGGCCCTTGCCGAGTTGCTCCGCGACGATATGATGATTGTCGTGCTGGGGGTTACCGAGCGGCAGTGCGCCGACCTGCCCAAAACGATGCTGGGCATTCCCCGCACCGAAAACCTGCGGATGCTGCGGGCGCTGTACACCGCCGCGGACATATGCCTGAGCCTGAGCCACGAGGAAACGCAGGGGATGACCCTGCTGGAAGCTTTGGCCTGCGGCACACAGGTGCTGTGTTACGACGCGACCGCCCTGCCCGAAACCGTCACCCCCGAGGTGGGCGAAGTGGTCGCCGAGAACGATCTGCCCGCCGTGGCCGCCGCCTGCGCAAGGCTTTGCGATTCCCCGAAAAGTCCCGCCGCCTGCCGCGCACGCGCCGAAGAATACGAAAAGCACACCCAGTGCGCGGCCTATGTGGGCCTTTACGAGGAACTGACCGGCCTGCGCCCCGTACCGTAAACGGCAACCGTCGCCGGTGTATGCTTCAGGAATACTCAGCCCTGCCGATCTTTAACGGTATGTTCAGCCTTCGTTCGACATGCATATGCAAAGCCGAGCCCTTGCGGGTTCGGCTTCTTTTCTGCGGATACCGATCGGTTTTCATAATATTGAAGTCCGTCCGGGCGCAGAGACGAGAGCGCTCCATACCGCAAATGACCGCCTCAACCGCGGTGATGCTGACAAAGCAAACGGTGCTTCCCCCCCATTCACCAATAGTCGCCCCTCCCTGATCGACCCATTTCCCCGAACCAGCAACGTTTATCGGCTCAAAAAGCCCCGGATACGAGGAAGCGAACCCGGTTGTGGCGGGAGCGTATACGGATGTACGTGGTTGTCCCCGCCTGCGCAGGCGATAAAGCAAAACATTGCCCAGCTTGCCTCCGTTTATTCCCATCGCCTTTCCCCCGTCGTCCTTTCCCGTCGTCCTTCCCTGTCGGCCCATTTCCCCGAATCCGCGACCTTTATCGGCTCAAAAGGCCCCGGATACGAGGAAGCGAGCCCGGTTGTGGCGGGAGCGTACACGGACGTACGTGACCGCCTCAACCGTGGCGATGCTGACAAAGTAGACGGAGTCTTTTCAGTCGATAAAAAAAAGGACGGGGTGCTGTTATGCACTAACCCCGTCCGATTACTTTGCGGTTTTCCGTTTCGAGTACCGCATCACTTTGCGCTTTCGACGATCTGCTTGAAAGCTTCGGGATCGTTGACGGCGATGTCGGCGAGCATTTTGCGGTTGATGACGACGTTGTTCTTCTTCAGGCCGTTCATCAGCACGGAATAGCT
>JAQUXV010000175.1 GCA_028692205.1 Eubacteriales bacterium | reverse complement strand
CAACCGTTACCACCACCATGATTGCCGCCCACATGGCGGGCATACAGGTATTTGCCACCGGCGGCGTGGGCGGCGTTCATCGCGGAGCGGAAACCACCATGGATATCTCCGCCGATCTGGAAGAATTATCCCAGACGGATGTCGCCGTGGTTTGCGCCGGGGCAAAATCCATCCTTGATCTTGGGCTTACGCTGGAATATCTGGAAACGAAGGGCGTTCCCGTAATCGGCTACCAGACGGAGGAACTGCCCGCTTTCTACTGCCGTAAGAGTGGTTTTCCGGTTGATTACCGGCTGGATACGCCGGAGGAAATCGCTTCCGCGATCCACGTCAAGGATGTCGCCGGGTTGAAAGGCGGTATGCTGATTACCAATCCCATTCCGGAAGAATACGCCATGCCGGAAAGCGATATGAACGCCTGCATCGACCGCGCCATCTACATGGCCAACGAGCAGGGCGTTAAGGGAAAGGAACTGACGCCGTTCCTGCTGGACGCGATTAAAAACCTTACGGAAGGTAAGTCGCTGGACGCAAACATCAAACTGGTGCTCAACAACGCCCGTTTGGGTGCGCAGATCGCCTCGGCGCTCTGTAAATTGAAGTAAGCACCCGATCACATTCAAAAACCGCCTCTTTCACAGCCTCTTTCGTGGCCTTGAGAGCGGCGGTTTTTTATATGCTCCTGTCTGATATCACTTTACGCAAAAAACGAACTAACTTTTCTCCCTGCGCGCGGCTGCTTTTCTCCTGAAGCACAAAGGCGCGGCCCCGTTCCCCTATGGCAGCCTGTTCCTGGGCAGGCAACGCCAGCAGTGCTTTCACAGCAGCCTGGATCCCCAGCGCGTTTTGCGGGCTGATATAGCGCAGATACGCGTCATATTCATCCGGAATGCCCTCCAGTTTACAGCAAAGCACCGGCTTGCCGGAGCGCAGATATTCCATGGTTTTGGAGGGAAAGGAGTATCGCGTAAACTCACCTTCGGCCGTACGGGGGTTGATGAGCGCGGCGGCATTCGCCTGCAGGGCCATGGCTGTTTTCTGCGGCACAAAGCCGAAGTAATGAATATTGTCGTACTCGTCGGCGGCTTTCTGCGCCTCCGCCTGCATATCGCCCCGACCGCAAAGCCAGAGCTGAGCTTCGTCTATGCCCCGGAAAGCTTCCAACAGCTCGCCAATGCCCAATTCCCGGTTTAAGGTTCCGGTATAGAGCACCGCGGGGCGTGCATCCGCGGGCGCTTCGATATCGTCGGGCTGCAATGGGTTTTCCTGCACCAGTCCCTCGATCACCGTCCAGTATTGTTCATCAAGCGCAAGCGCTTCGGCCATTGGCGCCGTTAGCAATACAAAACCGTCCAGCTTACGGCAAAGTGTGAGGCTCCGCTCCCCCATGGCGTGTTCAATGCGCTTCATCAGACCTTTTCGCCCGGAAGAAAGCCCCAATTCGTTAGGAAGATCCGTTACAATCACCGTTGCCTTCACGTCCGGATGACGGCGCTTTACCGCCAAAACCGCCTGCACATAGGGCAGGTACTGCGTATACAGCAAAAGCGTTCGGTTATCCGCGCTCCGGCTAACCCAGCGCTCTATCTCCCTTTCGGCTCGCCATGCGCGACCGCGTTGCTTACAGTACGGTAAATTGACGCATCCAAGCTCCCGAATGCCGTCCGAATGGATTTTCCCTTTCAGCAGGGCCTTTCGGTATTGAAGCGGAAAAACCCCGACGGGCAGGGAATTGAGAATCGACAGCGTCTCGCCTTCTGCAAAGTTTTGCTTAATACCGTCTATAAATGCCCATTGATAGGTGTTGATCTGGTTCTGCATCCCCACGCGGGACAGGCGGGAGACGTTTTGCTCGTCTTCCGGATGGTAAAGTAACGTTAAAAACAAAACGTTCATTGAACAACCTCTTGGTACAGCGCCCAATAGTCGTTTGCGCTGCTGTCGCCTGAAAACCGCTCCGCACGCGCCAGGCAGGCCGCCCGAAGCGCTTCCCTGCGCGGCGCAACTTGCTGAACCGCGTTCAGCAGCGTTTCCGCATCCCCTTTGGGTACGACGATGCCGCAATCATCTCCGATTGCTTCTGCGCATCCGCCCGTATCGAAAGCGACCACAGGCGTTCCACAGGCAAGCGCCTCCAGATTCACCATCGGCATATTGTCCTCCAGCGTCGGGTTTACCAGACAATCCGCTGCGGTGTACCACTGTGCAAGTTCCGTAACATTCGCGGTACGGGTTAGCCCCAGTATGCTTTTCGGCAAAGCGTCCACTTGCGCCTGCGTAAGGCCAATGATTGCCATTCGGTAGTCCTTGCCCAGTTTCCCGGCCAGCGCAGGCAGATAGGCAAGCCCTTTACGTTCCTCCCATTCCGAAGCGACGGCCAGAACCAGATAACGTTCCGTAATCCCGTAACGCTTGCGCAAATCGCTTTCCGTCGGAGCGAAAGTTTTCAGGTCAACACCGTTGTATACGACCCGCGCGGGCGTATTCTTAAAAAAAGAGTAACGCAACAATTCGCGCAGCCATTCGCACGGGGTAACAAGCGTCAGTTTCGCAACGGCGGTAAACAGCGTACGCCTGCGGCGAAAATTTCTCCGGCTTCCGTCCGGCCCAATGCAGGTGGGATAACTGTGTTTCTGTGGGCAGTTGTGACATTCGGTTTGCCACAGGTTGCACCCGATTCGGTCAAAATAGGCGCAATGCCCGGTAAAAGGCCAGCAATCGTGCAGCGTCCAGATCACGGGTACGCCGCAGGCACGCAAGTACCGGAACAGCAGCCTGTGGTTCAGGTAACAGCCGTGAATGTTGTGCAGGTGGATCACGTCCGGCTGAAACGCCTTCAGAAACACGATCAGCTTTCGCGTTGCGTGCGCGCTTCCATATCCTTCGGCGTCCAGTAGCTTACGCAGCGCGCCGTGCCACTTGCGCCCTATTTTTCCGCCGATGCGAAGCGCGTAGGTTTCCGCTTGCGGGGGTACGTCGCCCGCGCCAAAACCGATTACTGTCTGCGCGCCGTGCTTTGCGGCGGTATCGGCGATTTGCAGGGCAATCCTCCCGGTGCTGCCTGTGCCGCAGAAGGTGTTTAGCTCGACAATTTTCATTTGTTATTCCCGCAAAGTGAATGAAGCATCTGTTCCAGATGGTCCATATGGCCCTCCCGGGTGAAATGCGCCTCGTAATACCGCCTTGCGTTCTCCCCCATTTTTTGCTGGTCTTTCACCGCGATGAACTTTCGCACTGTTTCCGCAAACGCTTCAGGGTCCTCAGGCGGCGCACAGAAGCCGCACTGCGCCTCGACTATGATATCCGGCGTTTCGCCCGCGATGGAGCCTAGCACCGGTTTTCCTGCTGCCATATAGCTTTGCACTTTGCCGGGGAGCGTATCGTTTACGCTCTCATCGTTCTTCATGCTGACGAGCATCGCATCCGCCAGCGCATAGAACCCCGGCATATCCTCGATTGGCCGTCTCCCATACATCGTTACCACGCTCTGCAGGCCCTTCTTCTCCACCAAATCAACGCAGGCCTGATAATTGGAACCGTCCCCCAGTATGTGCCAGCGGATCGGCTCGTCCTTCAGCAACCCGGCTGCCAGTATCAACGTTTCAACGCTTTGCACCTTGCCGATGTTGCCTGCGAACACAAAGTCCCATCCGTCGCTCTCAGCTTTTGCGGGCGGGACATCAAAAAGGCTGTCCGCAAATTGCGGCAAATAGTGTTCCGCGGAAACCTCCAAACCATGCACCCGCTTGAGATACTTTTGAAAGCGCTTGGAGGAATAGGCCAGAAAATCGGCTCGCTGGTAAATGCGCCGGCTTACGCGCTTCATAAACGCATAGAGTGCAGAACCCTCGTGTACGTTCATGGCGGCCAGGCACGCGGGCCAGATATCCAGCACATAAATCAGGAGTTTTTTCCCGCTGATGGCGCGCAGAAACGCCGCCGGAAGCGACATAAGCACCGGCGAAGTGGAATAGGCATAAATCACATCGTAATCCCGCTTCATCCACAGCACTTTATGGCAGGCGGAAAGCATATAGCTAACGTAATTTTTCGCCAGCCCGAATTTGGTGTTTCTGCGGCCGAGCTCAAAGCAGCGGCGTATCTGCACGCCGTTATGCTCCTCACGGCGGCGGCGAAAGCGCCGGTATTCCTGAGGCACAATACCGCTTGGGTAATTGGGCAGGCCAACGACCGCCGTTACCTCGTGCCCGCGCTGCACCAACGCCTCGCAGATTTCGGTAATGCGAAAATTCTCCGGCCAGTAATGCTGGCATACGACCAAAATTTTCATTCCGTACCCCGGTTATGCTTTGTTCAGGCTGCGGCGCATTTCCAGCGCGCCTTCACGCGCATCCCGAATGACAGCCTTTTCATCCATCGTCGTGTATCGCCCGTCCTGATAAAGCACTTTGCCGTCCACCATCGTCATGCGCACGTCGCTGCCCTGCGCCGCATAAATCAGGTTCGATTCCAGATCGATGTTCGGCGTCATCTGCGGCGTGTTCAGGTCCAACAGTACCAAATCGGCCAGATACCCGGGCTTGAGCAGGCCAAGGTTGTCGTAGCCGAGCGCTTTCGCGCCGACGATCGTGGCGGCCGCGAAAGTCTGCGCGGGGGTAACGACCGTGGGATCGTGCGTGACGCCTTTTTGCAGCATCGGCGTCAGCTTGATCTCCTCCCACAGATTCAGGTTGTTGTTGCTGGCCACCCCATCCGTGCCCAGCGCGACCTTGCAGCCTTCTTTAAGCATTTTCGCAATCGGCGCGATGCCGCTGGCAAGCTTGAGATTGCTGATGGGATTATGCGCAATCGTAACGCCGTGTTTCCGTAATATTTCGATATCGCTGTCGTCGCACCACACGGAGTGCGCGGCGATCACCGGCACATCCAGAACGCCGAGTTTTTCCAAATAGGCGGGAGGCTTCATCCCCCGGCGGTGCCAGCTGCCCTTCACGTCAAAATCCGTCTCGCTGACATGGATGTGAATGGGGATTCCCAAACGCTTGGCCTCTTCAACAACCCGCGTCAGCAGCTTCGGCGTGGTAGCGCCCTCGGAATGCGGCGCCAGCGAGAAGCGAATGCGGTCGTCCGCCGCGTGGTTCCAGCGCTCCGCCATCTCCACGCCTTCCACCATGTCGGCGCAGCTCTCGTCAAAATCGATAATGCCGTGCCCCAGCATCGCGCGCATACCGTTGTCGCGTATCACTTCCGCCATCGCGTTCGTGTAGAAATACATGTCGTTGAAACTGGTGGTTCCGAAACGAAGCATCTCCATACAGCCAAGCTGGGTCGCGGTGCGAATCCACTGTTCGTTCCACTGCCGTTCCAACGGGAAAATCGCTTTATGCAGCCAGTCGTCCAGCACCAGATCGGCGCCTACGCTCCGCAGGAACGTCATGGGCGTATGCGTATGCAGGTTCACCAGTCCCGGCATGCACAGGCATCCGTCGCCGTCGATGGTTCGGTCCGGCATAAACGGCGGCGCTTCTTTTTCAGGTCCCGCGTAGACGATCATCCGACCGTCGATTTGGATTTCCGCGTCCTCAATAAACGGGATATGGCTTTCCCCCTCTTCTACGCCGGGGGTGAGTACAATATGGTTGATGCGGATGCGCATAGGGCAGCCTCCTTGTATCGCAATGTGGCATCATTATAGCATGGAATCCCATAACCGGCAACGAAAGCGGCGTGTTGTTTCCACCCGGCGACAGCAGGCGGCGGCATACGGCTTGAAAAGAGACGCGCGTTTGTGTATAATTAAGTTTGGCGTGCATTATTTGCGCCACGAAACGGGGGTGGTCGACCAATGAACTGTGGGAAAGACAAAATGCTGATTACGGGCGGCAAACCTCTGATGGGCGAAATTACCGTAAGCGGCGGTAAAAACACAGCCGTTGCGGTAATCCCGGCGACGCTTCTCACGGATGAACCCAGCACCATCGAAAATCTGCCGGACATCGACGATGTTCACGCGCTGATTGAGATTCTGCAGCTTCTCGGAGCCAAAACGGAGTATGTGCCCGACCAATATTTGAAGGTCTATCCGGC
>JAQUXV010000174.1 GCA_028692205.1 Eubacteriales bacterium | reverse complement strand
GGGAAATCGCTGATGCCCTGATAAGCGGCGTTGGAGCTCATGTTGGATACCGCCAGCGCCAGCCCGGAATAGAGGAACGAGCCGCCCAGCGTAACCACCATCGGCTGCACGCCGGTATACGCTACGAAAAACCCGCTCAGCGCGCCGCACAGCGCGCCCGAAATCAGCGCGAGGATGCAGGCAACGAAGATGTTCATTCCGGCGTCGTGCCACAGCACGCCGACTGTGATGCTCGTGAGGCCCACAATGGATCCGGCCTGGATATCGATGCCGCCCGTAATCATGACAAACGTTACGAACAGGGAGATGATGCACACCGGGATAAACTGGTTCAGGCCGCTGAACAGGCGTTTGATGTTCAAAAACTTCGGGTTAAGCGAACCGAACACCACAAACTCAAGCACAATAATCAGCACAAGGAAGGTTTCCCAGCGAAGGAACAGTTTTTTCGCCTTATTCACCAACCGTCGCCTCCTTCCCGTCTGCCGTCAGATGCTGCGTCTTGGCCGCCAGCCGCTGCCGCCGGGCCTGCTCCACCGCATGGTTGCGGATCAGCGCGTCGGAAACCACGATGATGATCAGCAAAGTGCCGGTAATCGTATCGTCGTAATCGGAGGAGAAGCCGACAAACACCAGTATGCGGCTGATGGAGGCCATGATGGCCGCGCCTACGCCCGCGCCGATCACCGAGCCGATGCCGCCGGTCAGGCTGATGCCGCCCAGCACGCACGCCGCGATAACTTTCATCTCATAACCGCTGCCCGCGATGGGGGTTACGAAACCCACACGGCTCACGTACAGCACGCCGCCCACGGCGGAGAGCAGGCCGCAAAGCGCGAACGCCGAAAACTTGGTCATGTCCACCGGAATGCCCAGCAGCGTCGCGCCGCCGACGTTGTCACCGACCGCCGCGAGATACCGCCCCCGCTTGGTGCGGGTGAGGATCAGGTGAACCGCCACGATCAGCAAAATCGTACCCAGATAGAACCAGGTGATGCCGCCGAACAGTTTGCCCTGCGAAAGGTTCTTAAAATCGAAGGGGATGTTTTCCACCCATTTGCCGTTGGTGTACACGTAGATCATTCCGCGCACGATGCCGTTGATGCCCAGCGTCATAATAATGGAAGGAATTTTCAAAACCGTGACGCCGAAGCCGTTGATCGCGCCGATTAAAAGGCCCACCAGCAGCGCCGCGCCGATGGCCAGCGCCCAGGGCTGGCCGTCGCGGATCATCGTGCTGCTGATCGCAGCCGTGATGCCCAGCGTAGCGCCGACCGAAACGTCGATCTCGCCGGTGATGATCACCAGCGCAATGCCGACGGCGACCACCGTGTACACCACGCTGCTGTTGAAGCACAGCCAGATGTTCGCGGGCGAGAGGAACGCCGGGTTGATGGCGCCTACGCCCAAAAACATAAGGATGATAAAACTGACCGCCGTAATCTCGCGGGAATGCAGCAGCTTTTTAAGCATTCTTTGCACTCCCTTCCGTAATGCCGAAGGCGGCGGCCATCAGGTTATCCTGGACAATGTCGCACTTCGCAAATTCCCGGTTGATATGTCCGCAGTACATGGTTACCGCGCGGTCGCTCAGCTCCACAATTTCCTCCATGTCCGACGAGATGAGCAGAATCGCGAGGCCCTTCGCCTTCAGCTTCTCGATGATGGTGTATACGTCGCCGCGGGCCGCGGCGTCGATGCCGCGGGTCGGCTCGTCCAGAATCAGCACCTTGGGGTCGGTGGACAGCGCGCGGGCGATAACCACCTTCTGCTGGTTGCCGCCGGAGAGCGAGCCCATAATCTGGTCGCGTCCCGTTACCTTGGTGCGGAACGCGTCGATGAAGTGGTCGGTAATCTTGCGTTCTTCCTTGAAGTTGATGAAGAACTTGGACATGTTGTGCAGGTTTGCGGCCGTCGTGTTCGCGGCCACATCGCTGATGCGGAAAATGCCGCTTAAGAACCGGTCCTCGGATACGTAGTTCAGGCCCGCGTCCAGCATCTGCCGGGTGGAAAGGCCCGTAACGTCCCTGCCGTTAATCAAAACCTTACCGCTCTTTACCACGTCGCGGCCGAACACCGTCGTCGCCAGTTCCGTACGCCCGGCGCCAACCACGCCCGCGAGGCCTAAAATTTCGCCCGGATACACCTTCAGGCTCACATCCTGAAAACCGTAGCCCGTCAGATGGTCGATCACCAGCGCCGGTTCGGTGTTGTGGTAATCCACGTTTTCGCAGGCCGTCTGCTCGCGGTGAAGCTCCGTGTTGGGCGGCAGTAGCCCGGCCACCAGCATTTCACGGGTAAAATCGGCCACCGGGCCGTCCAGCGTAATCACGCCGTCCCGCATAATCAGCACCTGATCGGCAATCTGGAAAACCTCGGTCAGGCGGTGCGTGATGTAAATGATGCTGATACCCTTCGCCTTCAGATCGCGAATGATCTTAAAGAGGCTTTCGACCTCGTTGAAGGTGAGCGAGCTGGTGGGCTCGTCCAGAATCAGCAGCTTCGCGTTGCGCATCAGGCCGCGCAGCAGCTCCACCAATTGTTGCTCCGCAATGGAAAGCGTCGCCGCCTTACGGCTCAGGTCGATCTTCCAGTCCAGATGTTCCAGCAGAGAGAGCAGATGCTTGTGCAGGTCGGAAGACTTTTCCATAAAGCCCATCAGCACGTTTTCTTCCACCGTCATATTCGGGAAGAGCATGGGCTCCTGCGGCACCAGATAAATGCCCGCGGCGAGCGATGCGGCAGGCTTGCCGAGTTTGGTCGCCTTGCCCGCTAAAAAAACCTCGCCCTCGTCCGGTTGATAAATTCCCATGATGATTTTAACCAGCGTGCTCTTGCCGGCGCCGTTGCCGCCGATCAGCGCGGCTACGGAACCCTTGGTAATATCCAGCGCCACGCCCTTGAGCACGTTGTTCGACCCGAAAGATTTGGTGATACCGCGTACGGATAACATCGCGTCCTCCGGCAGTCGTACCGTTTCGTTCATTTCCGAACCCCCAATGGTCTAAACAAATGTTTGGTTGGCATCCTTTTTATCCGTGTTTTTATCATACCCTCTCTCCGCACATTTGTCAACAACGACAACAAAAAAATATCGAATGTTTTATCTGGTTTGTTATTCGCCTCGTTTTTTGTATATTTTCAACATTCATTTTTCGCCTTATCTGTTCGTTATCTCCTTGACGGGCGATATTCTTCCATGTAATACCTGTTCGGAGAAATTCTATTGACAGTCCAAAGAACTGATGATATACTGTTTTCACAAGGTACATTTGTTTACTTCCGTGACATTTGTAATATCACGGTGAAGGAGTTTTCATGGATTACGAAGAATCGCTGATGATCAAGATTGCCTGGTATTATTACTTCGAAAACATGACCCAGCAGAACGTGGCCAACACGCTCGGAATCAGCCGGATGCGGGTTATCAAGCTGCTGGAAAAAGCGCGCCAGACCGGCATTATCCAGTTTCACCTGCGCAAGGACGGCGAAAAACGCATGAAGCTGGAACGCAGCCTGATGGAAACATACCATCTAAAGGATGCTTTCATCGTGCCCGCGTCGCTGAACAAAAGCCAGGTGAACGCGGCGATCGCCGAAGCCGCCAGCATGTACATCGCCGAGCGGCTAACGGACAACAGCTTCATTAATATGGGCTACGGCGACACCCCCAGCCGAATTTTGAACAATCTGGCGACGATGGCGGAAAATCCCATCACCTGCGTGTCCCTCACCGGCGGCGTGAGCTATTATCTGCCGGATACCCGCAGCAACGTGTTCAACGCGAAATTGAACCTGATCCCCACGCCACTTCTGGCCAGCAGCAAAGAAATGGCTTCCGCCATGCGCCACGAGGCGAGCGTTGCGGAAGTCAGCCGGATGATCTCGCTGGCGCAGCTTACCGTAGTGGGCATCGGGGCCATGCACGAATCGGCCACCATTTTCAAAACCGGCATCCTGAACCGCAACGATTTTCAATATCTGCAGATGCAGGGGGCCGTGGGCGATCTGCTGAGCCACTTTATCGACAGTGAAGGCCGGCTGATCAAGACGCCGCTGGAAGAACGGCTGATCAGCACATCGCTGGAGAAGCTGAAAGAGCTGCAAAACGTGATCGGCGTTGCGGCGGGCGATGTAAAGGTGAACGCGATCCGCGCGGCGCTGCGCGGCGGCTACCTGGACGTGCTGATTACCGACGACCAGACGGCGGCGCAGCTGATCGAAAACGCGGATAAACCCTGACCGGGCGCTTCCGGCGCGGTATGCAGCCATAACGGGAGCGTTTTGCAGCCCCGTTGGAATAAACGATGGAGGCGATTCCATGCCCAAACAGTATTTAATGGCGATTGACGCCGGAACCGGCAGCGTGCGCGCCGTGCTTTTCAGCACCGAAGGCGAGCAGTTGGGCTGCGTGCAGCGGGAATGGACGCACAACGAAGATCCCCGCTACCCCGGCAGCATGGATTTTGACTGGACGCGCAACTGGGCCCTCGCCAGCGAGTGCGTGCGCGGCGTGCTGGAGGAAACGGGCGTCGACCCCGCGGACATCGCCGCCGTAAGCACCACCTGCATGCGCGAGGGCATCGTGCTGTACGATGCGCAGGGAAACGAAATCTGGGCCTGCGCCAACGTGGACGCCCGCAGCACCGACGAGGTCGGCCAGCTGATTCGCATGAACCCGGAGCTGGAAAAAGAAATCTACGCCGTATCCGGGCAGACCTACGCGCTGGGCGCGCTGCCCCGCGTGCTGTGGGTGAAGAACAAGCTGCCGGAGCTGTACGAAAAAGTCGCCAAGATCGGCATGTTCAACGACTGGCTGATTTACAAGCTTACGGGCGTGCTGGCGGTGGAGCCCAGCAATGGCAGCACCACCGGGATTTTTGATTTGCAAAAGCGCGCGTGGGATACCGACATTATGCGCAAGGTCGGCCTGAAGGATGACATATTCCCGCCCGTGGCAGAATGCGGCGACATTGTGGGCAAAGTGAACGCAAAGGGCGCGGCGGATACGGGCCTCGCCCCCGGCACGCTGGTCGTGGCGGGCGGCGGCGATTCCCAGCTCGGCTGCGTCGGCGTCGGCGTGGTGGATGCCGGGCAGGCCGCCATTTTCGGCGGCAGCTTCTGGCAATACGAGTTCAACACCGCCAGCGGGCAGACCGACGCGAAGTGTCGCGTGCGTGTAAACTGCCACGCGGTGCCCGGGATGTGGCAGTACGAAGCGCTGGCCTTCATGCCGGGGCTGGCGATGCGCTGGTACCGAGACGCCTTCTGCCAGGAGGAAATCCGCCGGGCGAAGGAGCTGCACACCGACCCCTACGTGCTCATGAACGAGCAGGCGGCCAAAATCCCCGCGGGCAGCTACGGGATGATGTGTACCTTCAGCGATGTGATGAACTTCATCTCCTGGAAGCACGCGGCCCCCACCTTTACCAATTTCGACTTTGACACGGCGCGCTTTAACAAATATACTTTCTACCGCGCCATTATGGAAAACGCCGCGCTGGTTACCAAGGGCCATCTGGAGCTGGTACGCGAAGCCACCGGCAACGCGCCCGACGAGGTTGTGTTCGCGGGCGGCGCCAGCAAAGGCGGCATCTGGTGCCAGATCGTTGCGGATGTGCTGGGCCTGCCGGTGAAAGTGCCGGTCGTCAAAGAGGCCACAGCGCTGGGCGCCGCCATTCTGGCGGGGTACGGAGCCGGCATCTACACGGATATTTCGCAGGCCGCGCGCAGGCTGGTAAAGTGGGAGCACATTTATCAGCCCGACCCGGAAAACCACAAGGTGTACGAAGCGATGTACGCGCCGTGGCGCGAAGTATATCGGGCGCAACTGAATCTATGCGACCGCGGCCTGACCCGCTATATGTGGATTGCGCCCGGACTGTAAAAAATGGAGGGGAAACCAATGTTTATCATCAGCGAGAACGACCGGGAATATCGCTTCGGCGACAGCGGCCCAAAATACCTGATGAAGGGACCGCGCATGAACTTTGCCATCGTCCAGTTTCAGGCGGGGCAGGATTTCAAGGCGCATTATCATAATGTGATGGAAGAAAACTTCTTCATTCTCGAAGGCGAAGTGGACATCGT
>JAQUXV010000173.1 GCA_028692205.1 Eubacteriales bacterium | reverse complement strand
ACGGCTATCTGGGCGTGCGAAACGCGCCGGAAGAAGGCGCGGCGGAGGGTGTGGACAGTATCCGGGGCGCATACCTGAACGCGTTCTACGAGATTAAAGATGTCCGCTATGGGGAAAAGCTGTACGGATTCCCGGAAACCCAGCAGGTGATGGTAAACGTGCCGGATGTGCAAACCGTGCGCCTGACGGCGGAGAACGAAGCCTTTTCGATGTTCTCGCCGGAGGTGACGGAGCGAGAGCAAACGCTGGATATGCAAGCGGGCTGCACGCTGCGCCGGTGCCTGTGGCGTTCGGCGAAGGGCGACCTGCGTGTGGAGGTGCGCCGCATGGCCTCCTTCCGGCAGAAAGGGCTGTTCCTGCTTCGGTACCGGGTTACGTCGGTCGGGTTCAGGGGCGAGGTAAGGCTGACGGCCGTACTCAACGCGGATGTGCGCAACCATGCCGCGGCCAACGACCCCCGCGTAGCGGCGGAACCGCTGCGATGCCTGGGGGTTCGCCGGGTGGGCATTGACCATGGGGAAGCGTTTGTTGAAGCGAATACGCTGCGCTCCGGGCTTTCGCTGTGCTGCCGTGTAGCTTACGAATGTCCATGGAAAGCGACGCAACTGCATACCGATACGGCTGTCGAAACCCTGTTGATCGGCGCGCTGGACGTGGGCGAAAGCGTTGAGTTAAACGTTTATGCCTGCTATGCCGACAGCCGACGGGAAAGCGAACCCGCGGAAGCCGCGAAAGCGGAACTCAACGCTTGCCTGAAGCTCGGCGCGGACAGGCTGATGGAAGAACAACAAGCGTATCTGAATCATTTCTGGCGGGACGCGCGGGTGGAGATTCAGGGCGATCGGCGGATCCAGGAAGCGATGGACTACGACCTGTACGAGTTGCTGCAATCCACCGGTACGGACGGCGTAAGCAACGTTGCCGCCAAGGGCCTGAGCGGAGAGGGATACGAGGGGCATACCTTCTGGGACAGCGAAATCTACGTAACTCCGTTTTTCCTGTTTACGAATCCGGAAGCGGCGAAGCAGATGCTTTCGTACCGCTGCGCCATTCTGCCCCGGGCGCGGGCGAATGCCCGCTCGCTGGGGTTTGCCAAAGGCGCGCTGTACCCGTGGCGCACCATCGACGGTGATGAGTGCTCGGCCTACTTCCCGGCAGGCACGGCGCAGTACCACATTAACGGCGATATTGCCTATGCTTTCCTCCAATACTGGGACGCGACGGGCGATCTGCGTTTTATGGCGGAGCACGGTGCGGAAGTTGTGGTGGAAACGGCGCGCTTTTGGCTGGAACTGGGGCACATGGCGGAAGATGGCTTCCGAATTGAATGCGTTACCGGGCCGGATGAATACACCTGTCTGGTGAACAACAATTTCTACACCAACGCGACCGCGCAGTACAACCTGCGGGGAGCTGTGCGCCTGATGCGTGCGCTTGGCGAGGCAAGCATGGGCGAAACGGTGCTCGCCGCGACCGGTGTAACCAGTGCGGAGCTGGAAGCGTTTGCAAGCGCCGCCGAAAGAATGCTGCTGCCGCGGGACGAAAAACTCGGCATCAGCGCGCAGGATGACTCCTTCCTGCAAAAGGCGGTATTGGACCTGAACAGCATCCCGAAAGAGAATTTCCCGCTTTTACTGCACTATCATCCGCTGTTTTTATACCGGTATCAGGTGTGCAAACAGGCGGATACGGTGTTGGCGCATCTGCTGTTTCCCGATACGGCGGATGCCGAAACCGTGCGACGGAGCTACGAGTATTATCGTAACGTGACTACGCACGATTCCTCCCTCTCGCTGTGCGTATTCGCCATTGCGGCGGCACGTCTCGGCATGGCGGAGACGGCCATGACCCTATACAGCGATACGGTGGATCTGGATGGCAGCGATACCCACGGCAACACCCGCGACGGAATCCACACAGCCAATATGGGCGGCGCGTACCTGTGCGTGCTGCGCGGTTTCGCGGGGCTGACGCTGAACGAGCGGGGATTGTCCCTCTCGCCGATGCTGCCGCCGGGACTGACCGGCTATGCTTTCACCCTGCATTATCTTGGCACGGTTTTCCGCTGTGAGGTAAACGGGAAGGGAACAAAGCTTACCTACATTTCCGGCGAAACGGTTACCGTAACACTGAACGGAGAATCGGTTCGGCTTGCGCCCGAAGGGCAAGAGGCGCTATAGAGGACGAACGGCGCGCCGCTTATGTCCGCATTGCCGGCCAAAAGTGCGGAAACACTATCCACCCTTCTCCTTTACCCCTGCGGGTTCAGGAACTGCCTGCCTGCGCAAGTGCCGATCTCAGAATTAATCGCAGTGAAGCGCCTTCGGTGGAAGACGCTTCACTTTTGTAAAAATTGCAGGAATGCCAATACAATTATTCAAAATAGAGAAGCGCATCTGCGCAAATTCCAAGTGCCGGAGCAGGGCAAATTTGTGTGTAATAAGGAGAAAACGCAAGGCCCGGGGGACTTGACCACGATGAATAATGAATCGTGATGAATTGTACTTCCTCTGTTCCGCTATTGTTTTGCTTTGGAGGGGAATGCTATAATACAATGACGCTCAATGACATGTTCGATTGAGAGCGCCATTTTTATCACTTTTTCCAAACCGACGCGAGCGGAGGCTTGAGCATGAAAGAACAGGGGCTGCCACGACAACAAGGATTATACTCACCGCGATACGAACACGACGCCTGCGGTATCGGAATGCTGGCGAATATTAAAGGGGTTCGTTCCCATGCGGTTTTGACGGACGCGATGGAAGCGCTGGTGCATTTATCCCACCGCGGCGGTACCGGCGCGGAGCCGGATACCGGCGATGGCGCGGGTATTCTAACGCAGATACCGGATGCGTTTTTCCGTAAAGTATGTCCGTTGGAAAATATGGTGCTTCCCGCGCCCGGTTCGTACGGCGTCGGCATGCTGTTTTTATCCACCGATGCCGCCCGCCGCGCCGCGACCGAGAAGGCCTTTGAGAAGATCGTTGCCGATAACGGGCAGGCGTTTTTAGGCTGGCGCACCGTTCCCGTGAACCCTTCCACGCTCGGGAAGACCGCGCTGGAGTGCATGCCCTGCATCAAGCAGGCCTTTATTCAAAAAAGTGCCGACATCACGGATGATATGGCCTTTGAGCGTAGACTGTACCAAATCCGCAAAACGGCGGAGCGTACCCTTCGCTACGGCAAAGAGGCGAAACCCGGCGATTTTTACGCCGCCAGCCTGAGCTGCCGTACCATCGTATACAAGGGCATGCTGCAGGCGCGCCAGGTGGGGGAACTGTATCTGGATTTAAGCGATTTAAGCTATACCACCGCTATCGCGCTGGTACACAGCCGCTATTCCACCAACACCTTCCCCAGCTGGGAGCGCGCACATCCGAACCGCTACACCATCCATAACGGAGAAATTAACACGATTCTGGGCAACCAGAAACGCATGATCGCCCGTCAGAGCAGCGTACATACCAATATTTTTGGCGACGATGTGCAAAACGTGTTTCCGATTGTGAACGACGATGGCAGTGACAGCGCCATGTTCGACAACGCGCTGGAGTTTTTGCTGCTCTCCGGCCGCAGCCTGCCCCATGCCGCGATGATGATGATTCCCGAACCGTGGGAGAAGAATACCTCGCTTACGCCCGAGCTGCGCGCGTTTTATGAGTTCCACAGCCATGTGATGGACGCGTGGGACGGCCCCGCCGCCATGGGCGTTACCAACGGCGTGCAGGCGCTGGCGATGCTGGACCGCAACGGCCTGCGCCCCGCCCGCTATTGCGTAACCACCGACGATATGCTGATTATGGCCAGCGAGACCGGCGTGCTGGATATTCCGCCGGAGAAGGTGCTTTATAAGGAGCGCCTGCGCCCCGGCCGCATGCTGCTGGTGGATACGGAAGCGGGCCGCGTGATCAGCGATTCGGAGATTAAAAGCCGTATGGCGGCGATGTATCCGTATTCCCGCTGGATCAAACAGCTGCAGCTGACCATCGAGGAGCTGCCGGAAAGCGCCGAGGCGCTTCCGAAACTGAACGCGCCGCTATGGCAGCTTCAAAAGAATTTTGGTTATACCTACGAGCAGGTGCAGAAAGTAATCATTCCCATGGCGGATAAGGGCGTGGAACCCACTGGCTCCATGGGCGCTGATATGCCGCTGGCGGTACTGTCCGACCGGCCGCAGCTGTTGTACGATTATTTCCACCAGCTTTTTGCCCAGGTTACCAACCCGCCGATCGACGCCATCCGTGAGGAGATCGTTACCTCCACGCGCGTGTATATCGGCTCGGAGGGAGACTTGCTGGCCCCGTCGCCGCAGAGCTGCCGCCAGTTGAAACTGCACAACCCGATTATGACCGACGCGGATCTGGCCAAGGTGCGCGCTCTGAACAGCGAAGGTTTCAAGCCCTGCACCATTTCCATCCTCTACAATGTGGAGGAGGGCGGCAAAGGCATCAAGAAAGCCATCGACCGGATGTACCGGGAGCTGGATGAACAGTTTGCCAAGGGCTGCACCATTTTCATCCTGTCCGATCGCGGCGTGGATGAGAAGCACGCGGCGATTCCCGCCCTGCTGGCCGTTTCCGGTTTTCAGGCGCATACCAACCGCCGTGGCATCCGCACGCAGCTGAGCATTCTGCTGGAAAGCGGCGAGCCGACCGAGGTACACCATTTCGCGCTGCTGGTGGGTTACGGCGTCACCGCCATCAACCCCTATCTGGCACTCGCAACCGTGAAGGATGCGGTGGATACCGGCATGCTCAAAGCCGATAGCGTAGCGGAAGCGGAAGCGCATTACATCAAGGCGATTGTGAAGGGCATCGTGAAAACGATGTCCAAGATGGGTATTTCCACCGTACAGAGCTACCGCGGCGCGCAGATCTTTGAAGCCGTAGGCCTGAACAAGGACCTGATTGACGAGTACTTCCCTGAAACCATTTCGCCCATCGGCGGCATCGGGCTGGACGGCATCGCAAAAGAAAACGCGGCCCGCCACGATGTGGCATACCACGATCCGCTGGGTGAAAAAACGCTGGAAGCGGGCAGCGTGTTACAGTGGCGCAAGGGCGAGGAGTATCATCTCTACAACCCCATGACCATCCACCTGCTTCAGCAGGCGTGCTGGAACGACGATTACAAACTATTCAAACAATACAGTGATGCGCTGGATAACAGCGACGAGCGCGCCACGCTGCGCAGCCTGCTGGATTTCGCACCCATGCAGGAGCCGGTGCCGATTGATGAAGTGGAAAGCGTGGATGCCATCTGCAAACGCTTCAAAACAGGCGCGATGAGCTACGGCTCGTTGAGCCAGGAGGCGCACGAGTGCATGGCAATTGCCATGAACCGTATCGGCGGAAAGAGCAACAGCGGCGAGGGCGGCGAGGATGAGGAACGTTACGAGCCGATGCCCAACGGGGACAGCAAATCCAGCGCTATCAAGCAGGTGGCTTCCGGCCGCTTCGGCGTGACGAGCAACTATCTGGTACACGCCAAAGAACTGCAAATTAAAATGGCGCAGGGCGCGAAGCCCGGCGAGGGCGGCCAGCTGCCCGGCCCGAAGGTATATCCGTGGATCGCGAAAACGCGCCACTCCACAGCGGGCGTCGGCCTGATTTCGCCGCCGCCGCACCATGATATTTATTCCATCGAAGATTTGGCCGAGCTGATCTACGACCTGAAAAACGCCAACCGTAAAGCGCGCGTAAGCGTAAAACTTGTTAGCGAAGCAGGCGTCGGCACCATTGCGGCGGGCGTCGCGAAAGGCCTTTCGGATGTTATCCTCATCAGCGGCTACGACGGCGGCACCGGCGCAAGCCCGCGCAGCAGCATCAAGCACGCGGGTCTGCCGTGGGAACTCGGCCTTGCCGAAACACACCAGACGCTGATGGCCAATAAACTGCGCAGCCGCGTGGTGATCGAGACCGACGGCAAGCTGATGACCGGCCGGGACGTGGCTGTTGCCGCATTACTGGGCGCGGAGGAATTCGGCTTTGCCACCGCCCCGCTGGTAACGATGGGCTGCATTATGATGCGTGTTTGCAATCTGGACAGCTGCCCCGCGGGCGTAGCCACCCAGAACCCGGAACTCCGTAAGC
>JAQUXV010000172.1 GCA_028692205.1 Eubacteriales bacterium | reverse complement strand
CCGCAGGCAACGGCCGGTACGTGGTGGCCATCGGTTTCATGGGCACCGGCTCGCGCTTTTACGATTGGTTCAGCAACTTCCGTTTCACGACGGAGGAGGGTTTCCACAAAGGGTTTCACCAGCTGACACAGGTTTTTGAGCAGAGCGTGCCCCGGATTCAGTTTCCCGCCGCTGCCGCCGCGCTGGGGCGACCCTCGCTGACGCTGGCGGACATTCTGGCCGAGATGCGCTCGCCGCGCAGCCGCTTCACCCTGTGGATGGCGGGCCATAGCCAGGGCGGCGCGGTGATGCAGATTTTTTGCCACCGCCTGATGAGCGCCTGGGGCGTGCCGCCCCGCAACATTATCGGGTATGGTTTCGCGTCCCCCACGACCGCCGTCGGCGGCATCGGGCGCGACCCCGCGGATTATCCGCTGTTCCATATTCTTAACAGCGACGATCTGGTGCCGCGCATCGGCGCGCTCGTCCACCTGGGGCTTGCGCTGGAATACCCCGCGGACGACGCTCTGCGCGCCGCCGCTTACGGCTGGGGCGACGAGCCCGAGGAGATCGACCTGCGCGGCAAAGCGGAAGATCTGTGCAGCCATATTTCGGATATGCCGACGCTGCTGGAATCCCTCGCGGCGTTCTGCGAGGCGGTTATTGAAGAAAAAACCGAGGAAAGTTTGAACGCGCTGATGGAGAAGCGCTGGAGCATTCCGGCGCTGGATAAGGCGTTCAGCTATGCGGGCGGCAAAGCGAAGGACCAGCTGCGCCGCTTTGTGCGCTACGATAAGGTGGCCTATCGCACGCTGATGGCCCGCCGCATGGACGATCGCGTTGTCGCCTCCCTGCTGGAGGAAATGCGCCCCACCGTAGCCGCCGTGCCGGTGCGCAAGCTGATGGCCGCCTTCCGGGATCGGCTGCATCCGCCGCATATGCTATGTCGGCCCCAGCATAAGCTGGGCGCGTACGGCTACATTGTCCGGCGGGGCAGCGCGGCCCTCCGGCCCTTCGTTTGGGTTGGCGACGCGTACGGAAAGCCCTGCCGCGTCTTTGCCGGGAACAGCCAGCCGCCGCGTAAAACCGCGCGCTGCGTGAAGAACGCTCCGTATCGTCCGGCGCGGCCCTCCGCCCGTACACGCGGCGTCGGCTCCAATCTTTCCGCGCACCGCAGGCTGCGGTAACAAGCGATCGAGGTGACCGTGATGGTTTTGCAGAGGTTGGCCCGCGCGTGCGACAGAACCGGGCGCTTTTTTTCGGAGCGTTACGTAAGCAGGAAAACCCTCGCCCTCGCGTGTGTGGTCGTCTTTGTGGGAATGCTGATTCCGCTGGCCGTTATCGCGCTGTATAACTATCCGGCGGACGACGATTTTGCTTCCGCCCTGCCAGCGGCCACCGCGTGGGTGCAGACGCACGATATCGGACAGGTTTGGAATGCGCTGTGCGATTACGCGGTGAAAACGTTCACCTCCTGGCAGGGGGACTATGTATCCAGCTTCTTTTGCACCCTCACCCCCATGATTGTGAGCCTGAAGCTGTATTTTTTAAGCAACTGGTTCGTGCTGGCGCTGCTTTGCCTGTCGGTCGGGTATCTGGTTAAGGCCCTTGTGCGCACGCTTCTGGGCGGCGGGCGCGCCGATTTTTGGATTGTCTATACCGCGATGATGGTGCTCGTTTTGCAGTTCATGCCCGAAATCGGTCAGGGAATCTACTGGCACACCGGCGGTATGTACATTGTCGCTTTCTGCGCCATTGTGCAGGCGATGGGGCTGCTGGTACACTGCGCCGCTGCGCAGGGCAGGGCGCGCGCCGTATGGCGCGGTGTGGCGCTCGCGCTGTGCGGGGTGATGATCGGGGGCAGCTTCTTCGGCCCGGCATTCGGGGCCGTTGTGTTCTTTACGTTATACGGCGTGGTCGCGCTGGTGCAAAAGCACCCCAACCGGCGGCACGCGCTCGTGCTGGTCGCCTTTATGCTCGCTTCCTTCGCCGTCAGCGTCACATCGCCCGGCAACGCCCTTCGGCAGGCCCGCCTCGGCGACCCCATGAACCCGGTTACCGCGGTGGCGACCGCCGTGCTGGATTCGTTTGATGTGGCGGGCGGCTGGCTTTCGCCGCAGCTGCTGGCCCTGCTTGGGCTGGTGCTTCCGGTGCTCTACCGCCCCCTTCGGGACAGTTCCCTTTCTTTCCGGCATCCCTTCTGGTTTTTCGTGCTGCTGTACGGCCTGTTTTCGGCCACGCTGGTCCCCGGCGTATACACCGGCATGAACTACACCATGGGCCGTTACTACAACGTGATCTACTTTGAATTCTTGCTTCTCGTTTTTGGCTCCGTCGCCTATGCAGAGGGCTGGCTGATCCGCTTTTTGCAGCGCCGCGGCGAAGCTTCCCCCACCGCCGAGCATCTGCTTACGGCGGCCCGAAACGCGGGAACCCGTTTCACCGCGCTCTATCTGGCGCTTTGCCTGATGCTGCTGGCCTTCGGCGGCTTCGGCTACACCATCATGAACACCGCCTCCGTCAGCGCCGCAAAATCCATCCTCACGGGCGAGGCGGCGGCTTTCCGCGCCGAAATGGCCGAACGGGAAGCCTACATCCGCGATACCGATTCCGACGACACGCAGATAAGCGTGCTTGGCGCGCAGCCATACGTTTTCAAAGCCGACAAGCTTCCTTTTCAGGGAATTTACGGCCGTGTTCGGTATATGAAGTGGTATTTTGAACTATTTTACAATTCACAACAGCCGTAGCCGAAGCGCTTCCCCAACCCCTGTTCGCGGGGGTTCCGCCAAGGCTTCCGGCACGCGGAATGGGTTTTCGCGCCTTGTGCGGAAACGATTTGGGGGTTGTGGAGCAAGGACATTCTTGGTATAATTGAAAATGGCGTATTAAAGTTAACGGCTCTTTTCATGCTCAGCCGAAAGCAGATATTACCAATTGGCAACCAGGGATAAGGAGTGCAAGATTTTGAGCGATTATTACGGTAAGAATCCCAAACAATCTGGCAATCAGCCTGCGGGGGCAAACCCCTGGCAGCAAGATCCCTTTGCGAGTTACGACGACGCATCGCCGGATTCCGCAAACCCCGGCGTTCCCGGGCAGCCCGCCTACGGCGGCGCATCCCGCGCGCGCTCCGGTGCGGAGCGGGGCGGTTCCGCCAAGCCGCAGTACGGCGCTTCGCCGTCCGATTTTGAGATCAAACCTCCCGCGACGGAATCCGGCACCTATGCCCCGGCCTACGCGAACCCGCGTGCCGGCGCGCAGGCGCCGGGCGGCCGCCAGGCGGTGCGTAAACACGTTTCCTACATGCCGGAAACCGGCACGGCGGACGATGCCGCCCCCGTGGGCAGTGCTCCGTCGCCGGATGCCCCTGCTCGGCACCGCCGTGCGGGCCGCGTATCCCGCAATACGGAAAACGAAGGAACGCCCATCCCGCCGGCAGTACCGTCGGGCATTGAGCCTCCTCCGTTGAGTTTCGACCCCTTCGAGGCCGGTGACAGCGAATCCCCTGCGGCGGAACCGGGCGCCGTGCCCCCGCACCGTTATACCGGCGCGCGCACCGCCATGCCGCAAAGCGGCGCAGCCGCGCGCCGCAGGCCCGTGGACGCCCCTTCGGTTTCAGCGCCCGCCGAACCTGAAAAGCAAAGCCGTTATGAGCAGCCGGACGACAGCGATACGCTTCGCCCCCGCTATGCCGCCGACGAGCGTGACCGCCGCCCCGCGCGGCCTGCCGAACAGCCGCCCAAAAGGCCCGCTCCGCGCCCGCAGGCCCGCCCCGCACGGGAGGATTCCCGTGCCGAGCGCCCGGCCGAAGCACCCGACGCGCGCCGTCCCCACGAAGATACTGCGCCCCGGTTCGACCCCCGGCGCGCCTATCCGGAGCCTCAGCGCGCGTCCGTAAGCCGTCCCCGATACGATTTTGAGGATGAGTATAACGATCAGCCGGAGCAGGAACGCCGCCGCGGCCGCGTGCTTGGGCCGGTTCTGGTGGTGCTGCTGGTGATCGGCGCGCTGCTGGCGGGCATTCTGCTGCCCGACTGGGCCGGTATGGGCGGCGGCATCGGCACCGCCATGAACAAGATTAAAACCGTCGTTACCGACGCCGTACAGAGCGTGAAAGAGATGATCGCTCCCGAAGCGGCGGGCATCGAAACCTTTTCCGTAAACCCGTCCTCGGCCACCGCGCCGGTGGATTTGGTGTTTACGGTGCAGGCCACCTCCGCCACGAACGGCCTGCGGATTGTGGACCAGAGCGGCAATGTGCTGCTGCAGCAAACGCTTGACGATTCGGACCTGCAAAACGGTTCGGTCACCAAAAACAGCAACTATAATATCTGGACGCTGTATTACACCTTCAACGACGCGTACGAGGGCGTGTTTACCGCGCAGGCCATGCAGAAGGACGGCAGCTGGGACGAGGGCGTTACCCTGGCCCAGCCGGTCGCCATCGCCGCGCCCGCTGCCTCTGCGCCCCCCATACAGGACTTTACCGCCGATACCACCGAGGGCGACGTGCCCGCGACCGTCGGCTTTACCGTGGTGACCAGCCTGAACGTTTCCGCCGTGCAGATTCTGGACGACGAAGGCACGGCGGTCGCCGAGGCGTACCTGAACGACGCCGGCAATCAGGTGCTGGAAAGCGATGAAACGCGTACCTGGAGCCTGAGCGCGGATATCGAGGCATCCTACGCGGGCAGCTTCTATGTCGGTTACGAAACGCCTTCAGACCTTACTTTCACCCAGAGCGATTACAGCGTGGATGTTTTCCTGGGCATCGAGTCCGATGTCGGTATGGCCGATACGGCTGCCGACACGCCCGAGCCCACCGTAACCGCAACACCGGAGCCCACCGCCGCCCCGACGCCCGAACCTACCGCTACCCCGACGCCCGAACCCACCGCCGTCACCACGCCGGAGCCCACCACCGTGCCCCTGCTTTCCGCAGCGGCGGGCGATACGGCCCTGCCTTCGGCGCTTAGCCTGACTGCCACCGCGTATGAGGGCACCAAGAAGCAGACGGATTATTCCCGCGATGATAAAATCGTCCTGAACGATCCGTTCAAATATGCCGTGTGGGATCAGAGCGGCGTACTCACCTTCCGCGGCGGCCCGTTCCGCCAGAATGCCGCCTTCGGCACCGTCGAAGTGGAAAAAGACGCCATGACCGAGATGTGGAAAGTTCCCATGGAGAACAGCCTGAAAGTGAAAAGCGGCTCGCTGACCGGCGTTACCTGGCCGGGGCAGGCGCTGATCGTTAAATGGCCGACGCAGCTGCGCGCCATACTGGGCATCAAGGCGGAATTTAAAGACACCAAGGCGCTTAAAGAAGTCATCGTCGGTTCGCAGAGCGGCTATCTCTACTTTGTCGATCTGGTAACCGGTGAGCAGACCCGCGACCCCATCAATCTGGGCTGGCCTGCCAACGGCGCGCTGTCGCTGCAGACCAACGCGTCGCCGATGCTCGCGGTTGGGCAGCACGTAAGCGTGCTCGCCAACAAGACCATCGATAACGGCCTGCACCTGTTTAACCTCCTGAACAACGAGGAGATCACCCTGCTGAACGGCCGCGACAAGCTGATGCAAACCAATTACAGCGGTTTCAACGGCGCGCCCCTGTTCGACATGAGCACCGGCAGCATGATCGCGGGCGGCGAAAACGGCGTTCTCTACACCATGGAAACCAATGATGATTTCGATCATGTCATCGGCACGCTGAAGATCAGCCCGTCCATCCAGCGTTATACCTGGAAGGCCAAAGGGGAAAAGGCCAAGAACACCAATATCGACGGCGCTGTGGCCATGTACGGGCAGTATGTGTATTTTGCCGATCAGACCGGCATACTGCAGTGCGTGGACGTAAACACCCTCGCCCCCGTCTGGGCCGCCGATACCGGCGACAATACGGACGCGACCATCGCGCTGGATATGGACGACGAAAGCAGCGTTTCGCTGTACACCGCCAACACGATTAAAAACCAGGGCCGCAAGGGCGTATGCACCATCCGCCGTTACAACGCGCTCACCGGCGAACAGGACTGGTCTTACGAGGTGCCCGACCTCACCTACACAACCGCCGCGGAAGTCGGCTGCTACGCAAGCCCCGTGGTAGGCCAGAACTCGGTTAGCGATCTGGTATTCTTCACCGTTACCAACGGCGAAACCAACGCCA
>JAQUXV010000006.1 GCA_028692205.1 Eubacteriales bacterium | reverse complement strand
TGCTGATGATATATTGAACCCCGTCATGACTGATATCGTCATCCGTAATCGTTGTCACGCCCGCGCCTACCATGATCTCGGCAATCAGCAGCCCATCGTTTGGCACGGCAGGCGCTTCGGGCGATGCCGCCGCGGTACCGGCGAGATAGCTTGTCACACCCGCGCTGCTCACATACACAATGTCGATACGGTCAAGCGTCGCGTTCGCAGCATTAACCGCAAGCACCGCAACCGTCGCCGGAGTAACCCGCGTGCCATCCGGCAGATAGGCGATTCCCACAGGAATCGTTACCGTCATATTCGGGGCGGCCTGCGCGGCAACATCAAGCCCGCTGTAAATGCCGTAGCCGGTCTTTTCGAGCAGCTCCTGAACAGATGCCGCCAGAATGTTGCTCCGCGCTCTGGCCTTTTCCGCGTCTGTCCGGGCGCTCTGGTCAATGCTGAACGAAACGGCGTTGTCGGCCTTTTCGCCCTGCCCGGAGGATGCGTAATCGCTGTGCTTGTGGCCGCTATCCGTCAGATTCCCTTCGGAATCCAAGCTCGCGAAATCACCGGCAGTCGCGGCAGCCACCCTGCTTGCGGCATTCAGGGCGACGTTGCCGTCTGCGTCCGGGCTTTGGCCGTCTACGTAGCTCACGTTGCCCGCGCCCGGCACGCCCTGGCTGTTTCGCAGGTATACCCACAGCGCGGTCGTCGCGTCACCGCCCAACGTGCATATATATTCGTTCCCCACGCTGGCCGAATCACTACCCGTGTAGAGGTAGATGTCGCCCGCGTTTACCAGCGGCAGCCCGGTTGCATAGGCCGCGGGTTCGCTGCTGTTGCCCGTGATGGCGGTACCGTACCACGGCAGGGTCCCACGTTCGCCCTTATCGCCCGTGTTGCCGCGCGGTACGCCAATCTGAATGATTTTATGCCCGTCGCCCGCGTCGGCGGTGATCTGCGCGGTGGCCGTGCTGCCCGCGTCAAGGGTTTCCGCCTCCGCGGCAATGGAGGCCAGCGCGTCGGCCTGCGCCTGCGCGTTTCCGGCCGCGGTATTCGCGGCTCCCGCTGCGGTGTTCGCCGATCCGGCAGCGGCGTCCGCCGTTTCCGCAGCGTCGTTGGCGCTTTCAGCGGCGTCCTCCGCGTCCAGCGCCAGCTGTTCCATCTCCTCCATCCGGGCGACGATCTCCCCCATGGAAGGGATCATGTTTTCCGGGTCGCTCAGCTGGTCGCCCGCACCTGCCAGAATGTCGAAGTAAGTTACCTTGGCCGTCAGCACCACAGCCTCATCGCCTTCACCGCCGGTCACCTCCAGCATGCCCTTCAGCTGTCCGGCATAGCGGTAGCAATCCTGTGCCAGCTGCACGCTGATCTCGTTGCCGCTGATCGCCGCGGCCTGCACCACTGTCACGTCGTCGGCACTGCGGCGGAACTTGGCAACCGCCGTCATACCGTTCAAGTCAATCGGGACGCCGCCGTCGTACAGCGCCACGCGCCACAGATGCGCCCGCGCGTTGCCCGTCAGCATCAGCCCACCGGGCCAGCGCGTCGGCTCCTGCGCGTCCCGGGTAATGTCGTTGCGATCGGAAAGGGTATAGATCATAGCTGCCTCCTTAAAGCACGCCGCCGCCGATGGACTGGATATACAGGCGGCAGTATTTTTCCATCACCACCCGGGTCATTCCGCTGGGGGTCAGCACTATGCTGTGATAGGTACCACGCCGGATCCGGCCCTCGTCGTCCACGCTCAGATAGGGCGCAATGTCCACAACCCCGTTTGCAATCTCGCTTGCCGGAACCGTTTGGCCGTCGACCGCCAGTGTGTATCCGCTTGCCTGATTGCCTTCATAGATGCCGTAGGTAATCGGGTGGGTATGCGCCGGAATGTTGACACTGTGGGAATGCCCGGGAACGCTCAGGGTAAACGAGGGGATCGTAATGCTTACCGACACGCCATGCCTGTGGTATCGCCAGTGCCTGTGAGACGCGGCGCCCTCGGCATACCCGGTATAATTGTCATTGTTGCCGTCATCATCAATCGGGCCGGAAACCGATACGGCGCCACTGCGCACCACTTGCGGCTGGGTTGCGCTGGCCGCCCCTCCGGAGCCGCTGGTCTGCGCGCTTCCGCCGCCGCTGGCTGCCGCCGTGCTGTACGCCCGGAACTTTTCCAGCGTGATCCGCAGCTTCACGCTGTTCACGGTGCGCGCATCCTCGTCCACGTAATGGCTCCACGCAGCCGGGTGCGATGCGTCGGCATTGTCGGCGTACCGTTCGCTGTATACCTGCGTCGCGCCCTGGCTGTACAGCTCCGTCACGCCGATCCGGCCCGCCAGGTCGCTGATGCTGCCGGAGACGTCCGCGGCCACTTCGCTGATCTCCACCTCGGTGTCATAGGGATCCGCGGCAATGTCGCTGCGGTTGATGCTGGCCACGCGCGCCTCGAAATCCGAGCCCCGGTCCCGGTCGTACACCCATACGATGCGGCCTTCATCGATTTTGTCAAAGTCAAGGCCGGTTTGCTCGTACAGGTCGGCCATGGTGGCCGTGTAGGTGTACACCGGCTTCGCGGCGGTTTCCAGCGCCGCCCGGGCGCAGGCCAGTAGCGTTTCGGCGCTCTCGATGGCCTTATCGGTGTACAGGCCCGCCTTGACGCCGTATTTCGCCACGCTGTCGTCGTCCTGCACGTAGGGCACCCCGCCGTTCACTTTGCGGATCGTCAGCAGGTTGGTGCCCTCCCCGTAGCCCGCGCAGTACAGGCGGTTCACCAGCGCCTTCGCGTCCCAGCTCCGGGTGATCTTCCCCAGGTTGCGCCCGTACACGATGCCGCATTCCCGGCTTTCCGCGACGGCTTTCAGGCTCACCCGCCAGGGGTAGACGCTGGTGTCGAACACCCAGCGGTAGGGGGTCAGGATGCACGTGGCGAGGCTGTACAGAAGCGTCAGCAGGTTGTTGTTCTGCATCACGTAGCTGTAGGCGAAATCAAAATCGCATTCATACAGCACCCAGCGCGCCGTGCTCTGCTTGGAAAGCACCCATTCAATGCACGCGGCCGTACGCATATCCGTGCCGCCGATCTCCTGATAGCCGAAAAACAGATCGTCCAGCAGCGTGGCCTGCGCGCCCTCAGTGGTGTAGGGTACCGTAGTGCCCGGCTCGCCGCCCTCGTCCTCCGGCTGTTCGATCACCCGCATCAGGATCTTGCCGCGCTTGCCGTCCGTAAATTCGATCAGGTCGTGCCCGTCGATCAGCGTGTTTTTCGGGTCGGTCGCCGGAAGCTCGAAGCCGCCGGAAGCCAGGTCGTTGAGCGGACTTTTGTATCCGATCTTGCCGGCGTTGGTCAGCACCGCTTTCAGCGCCCGCGTTTTGCCGTCGTACAGCAGCGGATATTGCGGGTTTGCCATGAAATCGCCTCCTTTTTACACCGCCACGCCCCGGGCATACGCCAGCACGGTCACGCTGCCGCCATCGCCATCAAACGTGGGCGAAACGGCAAGCGACAGGCCGCCGTACCCCAACAGCGGCGGGAAGGCTGTCGCGTAGGGCAGGGCGTCGCTCACGGTTTCCGTATCGCCGTCGGTGTGCGTCAGCGTGGCGCCGATCGGCGCGTCCATGGCAATCTCCAGCACGTCCCCGGGCGCGCAGGGCATTCCGGCCAGCGACAGGCTTGCCTCCCCCAGCACGATGGAAATGCCGGTGAGTGTCGCCGCGCCGTCGTTGATTATGCGCATGCCGATCGGCACTGCTTCGTCGCTCGGCACCGTCAGGGCCAGCGTTCCGGCTTCCGAATAGGTTCCCTGCGCGGTGCTCTGGTCGCCGGCATAGCTGTACGGCTGCAACACAAATTCCACCGCCAGTTCGCCTTCGTCCCATCCGCCGTTGCTCCAGGTGATCTCCGCGTCCACCTGCGCCAGGTAAAAGCGATCCGGCTCACAGTCCAGCACGAGTTTATGGCGGCCGCCGCGCAGCCATCGGCAAACGCTGCGCCACCGGCGGCGCGCCTCCTGCTCGCTCCCGGGCGGATCCCGGAAGCACAGCGTGCCCTTGTAGGGCATTTCATCGTATACGGGCCGCCCGGAAAGCAGCACCGTTCCGCTGCGGCCGCTGACCGTGTAGCTGTCCCGGGTCGCCTTCGGGCACATCGGGATCTGGTCCCACAGGAACCAGCAGCCGAAATCCCGGTAGCAATGCAGCCCGTCGAACGTAAAGTTGACTTCGTTGACGTTCAAGCTTCTCACCTCAATAGTATCCAAAATGAATTTTGATGCGCTTGACAAAGTGTGTATTTATGTGTATAATAATTTCGTCGGGTAAGGGAAGGAGGACCAAGCGTTTGAACATACGACGCAAAACGATCAAGGCGCTGGAAGATGCCGGGTACAGGCTCTTCCGGAACGGCGCGAAACACGATGTTTACCGAAACCCGGAAACCGGCAAGCAAATCACGGTCAAACGCCACAACTTCGACGAGAGTACCGCGAGATACCTGATGAAGGAAGCCGGGCTGAAATAAGCCCGCTTCCCATCATAAAATATAAAAAGAAGGGAATCTTTCGGCTGCCACCATAACATGCCGAAAGAAAAGAAAGAGGAGGACAAAGATGAAAACTGCATATACCGCCATGCTTACACCTATGGAAAACGGCGGCGGGTACTATGCGAGCATCCCCGATCTGAAAGGATGCGTAACCACAGGAACGAATTTGCCCGACGCCATGGAACAAATCCGCGACGCACTGTCCGTCTATCTGCTGGCGCTGGAGGACGCGGGAGATCCGTTGCCGGAACCCCGCCTGCCGGATCAGTTCGCGCCCCAAAAAGGCGTACTGTATTCCCTGATCGACGTTGATACCATCGAATACCGCAAGGCGACCGATACGGCCGCCGTCCGTAAAAACGTAACCATTCCGTCGTGGATGGCCTACCGCGCGGATAAGTTGAACATCAATGTATCCAACGTTCTGCAAAACGCGCTGGAACGCACCTTCCGCCGAATCGAAAAAGAGGAAGCGGACGATACCGACAAACAGTTGCAAGAGGCACACGCGTAACGCGGTCGCTAAAGCTCCCTTTGGGGAAGGGATTTCGATCCCCTCCCCAACCTTCCCCGTTGGGACGCAAAAAGAAGCCCTGAATGGGCTTCTTTTTGTTGTAGCATTCATTGCTACTGTTTTATGGCGACGTCACCACCAGCCGGGCGCCCCGCCCCTTCGCGCCGCCGTCCGCACGCCGGCGGATGCTCCGGCTTACGCCGTCGGCCACGCTGGTGGCACCCAAGCGCTTGCCGTCCACAACCATCGTTGTTTCACCCAGCCCGCGCGCCGCCATGGCGTCGGCCACCGCGGCCCCCAGCAGGTCGTAGTCGATGCCGTGTCCGGCGACCGTCGCGGCGTAGGTTCCGGCGGCGCCGTCGGTCAGCGTGCGCGTCATCCGTCCCACGCTCTGCCGCATTCGCCCGATCCGATCCCCCATTCCCTGCACCCAGCCTTCCGCGCTCATTTCAGCCAGCCAGGCGAAGCGCTTGCTGGGGCTGTTGATATCCAGCTCGCTTTTGGCCGCGTTGAAAGCCGCCAGCGCCATGGCCTGCGCGGCCACGGTTACGCGGCTGGTGCCGCTATCGATGCCCGCGATAATGCCGCTGCAAATCGCCTCGCCGATGTACTTGTATTTGCTTGCGGCGCTCCCGGCGGCGGAGAAACCGTATCCCGGAATGCCCATATTGTCGTTGAAGGCCGCAGCCACGTAATGCGCTGTATTGTAGGCCGCGCCGGTGAAGGCTGTCGCGCTGGCTTCGTCGATCCCCGCGGCGATTCCCGCGTCCACCGCCGTCCCGATGTACTTCACGGCTTCGGCGGGCTGCCCCGCCTCGCTGATGCCCAGCTGGGTTTGCAGCGTGTTCAGCACCGCGCCGGCTACGTTGCTGGCCGCTTCTTTTACATCGTCCTCGCCGCCGGTAATGCCTTCCTTCATACCGGTCATAATGTCGCTGCCGGCCTGCTTGCTTTCCTTGCTCTCGTCGCTTTCCCCGCCGCCGAAGCCGAAAATGGACTTGATGGCGTCCCAGATCTTCCCGAAAATTTGCTTTACGGTGTCCACTACCGCGTCCACAGCATCCGAAAAGCCCTGCACAAGCCCCTGTAAAATATAATCTGCCGCGCTGGCCGCCTCCGTGGAGGGGCTCGCGATGCCAAACACGTCCAGGATGCCCTGCCAGATGTTTTGGAAAACCGCCCAGATGGCCTCCCCCAGACTGGCCACCGCCGAAGTCAGGCCATCAATCAACCCCTGGATCAGGTTGGTGCCGAGCGTCGCCCAGTCCACCTCCTGCAAGCCGTCAAATATCGCCTGCACGATCTCCGGCAGGCGCGCGGCAATTTCGGGGATCGCCTCCACCAGCGCCGTGGCCAGCGAGATCATCATGGTCACCGCCATGGGGATCAGGTCGGGCAGAGCGTCCGTAATGCCGTCCACCAGGCTGGTGATGATGCCCGTGGCCGCGTCCAGCAGCTGCGGCAGGTTGTCGGTCAGGAAACCCGCAAGCTGGGTCAGCAGGCTCACCGCCAGCTGCGTCAGAGGTTCCACATTTTCCAGAATCGCATCCAGCACGCTTTGCAGCAGGCTCAGCGCCGCAGGCAGCAGCGTGTCCAGCAATCCCGGCAACGCATCGATCACAATGCCGATCAGCCCGGAAACCGTATCGGAGATTACGGGGATCGCGTCGGTCAGCAGGCCGGTCAGGCTTTCAAGGGTTGTCTGCGCCGTGTCCAGCGTGGTTTGCAGAATCGTGTCCAGCTCGCCGGGCTGCAAACCGTCCGCCAGCGCCGCGCTGATCTGCCCCATGGCCCCGGTGGCCGTGTCCACAAACGGCTGGAACATCGGCACCAGCCCGGCGGCAATGGTATTTTTCAGTCCTTCGCCGGTCGCGCCGAACCGCTGCATGGCGTCGTCAAAGCCGCCCAAAGCGCTCAACGCGTCACCGCTCATCACCAGCCCGGCGGCCTCGGCCTCGTCGCCCAGTTCGTTCAGCCTGGCGCTCCCAGCCTCGATCAGCGGGTTCAGGTCCTGCGCGCTTTCCCCAAACAGATCCATGGCCAGCGCGTCGCGCTCGGTCTCGTTGCTCACGTTCCCCAGCGCGTCGATGGCGTCCATAAAAATGGCTTCGCTGTCGCGCAGGTTCCCGCTGCTGTCGTAAATGTTCACCCCCAGGGCGGTAAACTTGGCCGCAGCTGTCTCGCTGCCGTTCTTGGCCTGTCCCAGCTGCTGCGTCATCTTGGCCATGCTGTCGGTCATGGTGGAAACGTCGGTGTCCACAAAGCGGGCCGCATAACCCCATTTTTGCAGTGTATCCGTGCTGACGCCCGTCTGCGTGGAGTAGGTCAGCAGGTCGTCCGCCCCGCTGGCGGCAGCCTGGGTCAGCTCAAAGCCCTGTTTCACCGCAACGCCGGTCGCGGTCGCCAGCCCGGCCACCGCCGCGCCGGCGGCAACGGCCGCGCCCACCAGCGTGTCCTTCAGCACTCCCGCCACCTTGCCGGCGGCACTGAAAAGCTTTTTGTTCGCCGCCACCGCAAGGCCCAGCCCGGCCACAAACTTGCTGTTTTCCAGCCGTGTTTTGGTAACCGCCTCTGCGGTGTCGTCCATCTGCTTTTCGGTTTTGGTGATGGCCGTGTTGGCGTCGTTGAGCTGCCCGGTCAGGTACCGCACCTGATCGCTGTCCTCGCCGTAAGCTACCTTCGCCTTTTCCAGCTGCTCGGCGATCAGGCCCATTTTTTCCCGCTGAATGTCGTACTGATCTTCCAGCGCGTCGTATTTTGAGGTCAGCGCCGAAACGCTCCCGTCGTTTTTCCGGTATTCGGCGTCCGCGAGGTTGAGCTCGCTGCGCACCACGGACAGGCGGCTTTTGATATCGCCCAGCGACGCCTTGTATTCCTTGTCGCCTTCCAGCTGCACCCGCGTGGAAAAATCCTTCTTGCTCTTGGCCATTGGCTCATCCCCGTTTCTCGCTGTAAATCAGGCGGCCGGGCCCCGTTATCGCGGGATCCGGCCGACACGCACATATCGCCTGCCGCTGTTGAGGCTTTCGCGGCTTTTCCGGTGCCGTTCATTACTGCGCCGGAGCTCCTTTTCACGTTCCTCCAGCAGCACCATCACGGAACGCGGCGTCATTTCCCAAAAGTCCGCCATCGTCAGGCCCAGGTCCAGCGCATGGTAGCATAGCCCCGCCCACGGGAACGCGTCGCCGTCGGCGGGGTCTACGCGTTTTTTGGGTCAGGGTCCGTTGCCGGAATCGCCCGGTCGATCATTCCGGCGAGCACCTGCCGGATATTGCCGACGTCGGCCAGGCTGAATTGTTCGTCGTACTCCTCCCATGTGGGCACCGTTTCGTTGTCGGCCGCAAGCATGGCGGCGTAGAACACGGCCATCACGGCGCTGATGCTGATGTGCTCCAGCTCGTCCAGCACCTGCGCCAGCCCCGCGACGCGGTGGTACTGCTGCCGGTACACATCCTCAATCAGGCGGAAGGTCCGGTTGCAGAATTTCAGCCGGTATGTCTTTCCGCCGACGGTGATGGTTTCCGTCACGGCAGCCAGGTCGCCGCTGCAAACCGCTTTTGTATCCTGTGCGCGGTCGCTAAAGCTCCCTTGGGGTTGGGGGCCTGCGTTCCTCCTCCCAACCTCCCTCTGGGGAATCTGCCGGCTTTGGTTGGAGTGGTAATCTGTTTCGTTTTTCTGCATATGCAAAAGCGGCAGCATCGCTGCTGCCGCCCTCCTTTCAGATTGCTGTATTCCATTCTTCGATTCCCCTGCGGTAACCGTTCTATCCGGGGGAAGGTTTGGGAAGGGATTGCGATCCCCTCCCAAAAAGGAGCCTTTAGGCGACGCTGACCGTCGCCGCTTCGCTCACAGCGGTCACGCTCTCGTACGTCGCCATGCAATAGTAGTAGTACGTGCCCGTCTCGGTGCCCACCGGAATGGCGTATCCCGCCGCCGTCGCGCCGTCGATGGGCGTTCCGCCCACGTTGCTGTCGGTCACATTGATGTACCACTGATACGTCGGCGTGCCACCGTTGCTCACCGCGAAGGCGGCGGCCAGTACAGCCTCCGGGCCAATGTCCCCGGCGGTCAGCGCAAGGTCGGCGGGGCTTGCCGCCACCAGAATCGTCACCACGTTCACCGGCACATAGGGCGCGTCGAACCAGCCGCTGAACACCGACGCCGGGATCGCCTCGTCCTCCTCACTGCAACACATGCCCGGCGTATCCAGGCACAGGCTGCGGTCAAAGGAGCCCTTGGCCGTATCGTCGATGTATTCCAGCTTGCCGTCGATGGTTTTCCCCTCGCGGTCGGGCGCGGTGAACTTGCCCTTGTACAGCACCCAGTATTCCGTGCTGCCGTCGTCCAGCGTATACGCCAGCATGATGGCCACATAGGGCGGTTCGTTTCCGCCCAGCTTGCTCACGCCGTTTGCGTCCTTGGTGCGGCCTTCGATCAGCGACAGCGCTTCCGGCCGGGCGCGGTCCACGGCAAGCTCCACATCGTAGCCGTCCAGCTTTTTCCGATTGCGAACCTTGATGTTGCTGGCATTGCGAACGCCTTCCAGGTAGCGCGCCGCGATCTTGTAATCCACGCCCATGCCGAACAGGATCGGCGTTCCATAGACCGCCGCGCTGGCCAGCGTGTCCTCCCTGGTCATTTCGGCAACATACACGTCGCCTACGCCCTGATAATAGGGCACTTCCGAGATAGCCATTGCGTTCTCCTCCGTTTCATGTATTTGTCACATCGTGCGGCGCCTGGCAAACCATCGGCAGGTGTCGGTACCCGGTATCCGTTTCCAGCTGTTCCATTCCCACCCGGGCGATGGGCAGCCCCGCCGCGGTCAGCGCCCGCATCATGCTGTCGCCCAGGGCGTCCACGGCTCCGCGGGTATACAGGTCCACCTGTACCTCGGCCACCAGCCGCAGGGGGCGGTTTCGGGCCGAAAGCAACGGTTCGATGGTTAGCAGCGTCAGGGCGATGTAGGTATCCTCCCCTGTTTTGCCCGGCCACCTGCGCACATCGTACCCCAGCGGATCCAGCGCCGCCTTCACACGTTCCATTGCAACCATGTCTTACTCCTTTTGCAGTTCGGTCACCATCGCGTCCAGCACGGCGCTGTTGGCTTTCTTCACCGCGCGGGACATCCACGGGTTGGGCTGCATATCGCTCCGCCCGTATTCCAGCACGCTGCCGATCGTCTCATAGCGTTCCCCGTGCGGGTCAAACCCGGTAGGATAGATGTTGATGTATTTATCGCCCCGGGCGTCCACCTTGATGATATCCTTGGCGATGTGGGCGCGCAGCCCGCCGGTGCGTACCGGCGCCTCCGCCTGCATGTAGGCCACCGCCACGTCGGCCCCGGCGTTCAGCGCGGCGTCGCCGTTGCGGTCGATGGCTTCCTGCTCAATGTCCAGCGCGGCGATCACATCGTCAATCCCGCTGGAAAACATTCGCGCCATATCAGGCCCCCCGTTCCGCCGTCACCCTCGTGGCCCGGATCCGTTCAAACAGTCCGTAATCGTCCAGCGGGTGGCGTTCCTCGATCTCATAATCCTCGTTGTTTACGCGCAGCACATCGTCCGCTCGCAAATCCCTCTGGGTGCGGAAGGTGAAGTACACCATGCTTTTCAGCTGCTCGCCCGCCGATGCGATGTATTCCCGGTCGCTCTGGTGCCGCATCATGGCCATCACCGTCCGCTGCGCATGCCGGAGCCGCGTTGCGTTCCCGGCTCTGTCCACCGTCTCGGTATCGTTCAGGCGCATAATAGTCACGGCATCGCGCATGGCGCCCACGTTTTGGGGTTTCACTCCGCCACCCCCTCCGGCGCGGCGTATTTCAGCTGCTGCACGGCGCTGCGCAGCCCCAGCGGAATTTCCTCCGCGCCCGGGTCGCCGGCGCCGGGGTTGTCGTGGTAGATCACGCCCAGCCGGTAGGCGGTCAGGTCGTACAGGGCGCTTTGCTGCCGCTCGGGTACCCCCGCGCGCTCCAGCGCCTCCTTGGCGGCAGTCAGGTACAGTTCCAGCTGCGCGTCCGTCTCCTCGGCGTTAAACGCCCCGTACTGGCGGAAGGTTGTCACCGTCGCGGGCATGGCTGCCGCCTCCTTTCTTGCTTTCTTCTTTCGGCGCGATCAGCCCATGGCGCAGCAGCAGGGTCGCCTCCGCCCGCCGGGCAGGATCGTCCACCGGGTAGCGGTCACCCCGGCGGTATCCTTCGCCGCCGCTGGTAAACGATCGGGTCACCACATATTCATCCTGCATGGTTTTCTCGGTCTCCTTGTTCTGTTCTTCACGCGCAGCTCCGTTGAAAACTTAATCCCCCCTCAATCCTCGGGGAAGGTTGGGGAGGGGATCGCAATCCCTTCCCCAAAGGGAGCGACCGTTACGCCGCCGCCACCGTCACGGTCACCGGATCGCTGGCCTGCGTTACGCCTTCCCAGGTCGCCACGCAATAGTAATGGTACGTCCCCGCCACGGTATCCGTGGGGATCGCGTAGCTGGTCGCTGTTGCGCCGTCGATCGCCGCGCCGCCGACGTTGCTGTCGGCATTGTTGCTGTACCATTGCAGCGCCGGTGTGCTGCCATCGCTCACGACAAACGCAGCAGTCACCACGTCGTTTTCATCGATGGCACCGGCCACCAGCTCCAGGTCTGCCGGCTGCGCCGTCACGGCGAGGGTCGGCGCAACGGAGGCCATCAGGCCCGCCGCCTTCAGCATGCCCAACAGCTGGTTCACCTCGCCACGCAGTGCTGCAATGGTCGATATATCGGTGTCCATTTCCTGCATGTAGTTGGCTTTGGGCAGCCCTTCCATTGTGGCACCGGGCTCTACGGTCACCTTGCCGCCGGTTTTTATCAGCAGCTCGCCGCCGATCACGGTACGGCTGCCGTTACGGTCCTTGTAGTTTTTCACGGCATAATACATAGCATTTTCCTTTCCGCCCACGCCGGGCGCCGGTTACAGCAGGCCGTCCACATCTTCCCCGCGCGCCCAAAGCGTATAAGGGTTGTCGGCGGGGTCGTTTGCGTCCGGCTCCGCCTGAAATTTCATGCAGAACGTCCCTGCCTGCGCACGTTCGCACGTGTCTCTGTGAATACAGTTGTTGCAATCGTAATCCTCAAGAGGCAAAGTCCATCACCACCCACAGGGTTCCCGGGGGGAAGATGGGGAAGGAGCCGCCGCCCCTTCCCCGGAGGGCGATAAGCGCCCGTTACTCCGCGACGAAGATCTCACGGCGTACGCCTGCGGCGGCGTCAAAGCGCGCGGTTCCCAGCCGGGTCACGCCGCGGGCGGTGACGCCGTTTTTCTCAAACGCGCCGGCGCCCACGTCGGTGCTGGCAAACTCCAGCCCCTGCCGCTCAAACAGCGTGCCGTACTGTTTGAAGTCGCCCGCGTACAGCGGGTAGTACACGCCCGTGCCACCCACCACACGGTTGGGCAGCTGCGCGTCGGAGAACATTTTCACCGGGCGGGTCTTAAAGGCCACGTAGTTGCCCGTTACGGGGTCCTGCGTCAGCATCGGGCGGCCGTTGGCGTCCGTAACGCTTTCCAGATAGTCAAACCCGCTCTGGTTGGTCACGATCACCGCGTTACCGCTGATCGCGGGGTCCAGCGCCAGCGTCAGCAGGCTCCGCACCTGCGCGATGGCGTTCTTGTCGTCCTCCGGCGTGATGTTTTGGGACGTCAGCAGGTTCAGCATGGTTTTCACCAGCAGGTTTTCGGTCATCATCTGCTTTTTGCCGAACCAGCGCGCCAGGTACGCAAACAGGTTGGCCACCTCGTCGCTCAAAAGTTCGCGGCTCATGGGCAGCAGCAGGCCGTAGGTGTCCAGCGAATAGCTGACGCGCGCGAAGGCCGGCTGGTCGTCCTCGGGAAGGGTTTCCATCTCGCCGTCCAGTTTGGTCAGGCCGCTGGTGGGCGCGTTGTCCATCACGCGGGTGCCTTTGTTGGTGCTGGTCGGCTCCACCGTCACCAGGTCGCGCATGGGGTTCAGGGAGCGGATCACTTCGTGAATCTGGTGGTCGGCGTCCTCCGGCACCAAAAAGCCTCCGTTCTCGCCCTCCACCGTGCCGCCAATCTCGGTCAGCGCGTCGTACAGCATGGTAAAGCTGTCGCTGGGGCAAGCCATGCTGGGCTTCAGCCCCATCTTGACCGCCCTGCTGAAGGTGCGGGCATACTCCGAGCTTTTCAGCATGGCTTTCAGCTTGCCGGATAGATCGTTGTCGCCACCGGCAGCAGGCACTTTGGTGTCCTTGGGCTTCCCGGCCGCTTCTGCGTCCTCCAGCGCTGTGGTCAGGGTATTCAGCTTGGCCTTGAGGGTGCTCACCTGTTGGTTGTTCTTCTCCAGCTCGTCGTACGTAACGCCCTCTTTTTTCGTCAGCGCGACGCCCGCCTTGATGGCAACGTTCAGCTCGTTGCGCAGATCGGTGATGTTCTCCCGCATTTCGTTAATGGTCATGGGTTTGGCTCCTTTCGTTTTTCAAAGGTGGATCCGTTACAGCGCGTTTTGCAGCGCCGTCAGCCTGGCCGCGTACAGCCTTCGCGCCGCTTCGTCCGGCGTATTTGTGTCCGCCGTCGGGGCCTGAGGCAGGCTATGGTTATGGTTCGATGCGTTTAATGGGTGCGTATGACACGGTACGCTTAGGCTGTGGGTAGGGTTCCCCAGCGACGCCACAATGCGGCTCCGGGTCGCTTCGTTGGCCGTCTGTACGCCGAATGCGAAACCAGCGATAGCGGCGGACTCGCCGTCCGGGTTCGCCCAGTCCGTCACCTTGTCGATAAAGCCCAGCTCCAACGCCTTGCCGCTGTTCAGCCAGGTTTCCTCGCTCATCATCCTGGCAATCTGCTTGCGGGGCAGGCTGGTTTTCAGCTCGTAGGCGTTCATCAGGCTTTCCTTCACCTCGTTCAGCATGTCGATAATGGCCTGCATCTCCGCCGCATTGCCCCACGCAATGGAGCTTGGATCGTGAATCATCATCATGCCCACGGGGCTCATCTCCACCACGTCGCCCGCCATGGCGATCACGCTGGCAGCGCTGGCGGCAATACCGTCGATGCGTACCGTTACCCTGCCGCTTGCCTTGGCGTACTCCCTCAGCATGTTGTAAATCTGCGCGGCCGCGATGCACTCGCCGCCCGGACTGTTGATGCGCACCGTAATGTCGCCCGTCTCGCTTTCCAGCTCCGCGCGGAACACGGCGGGCGTTACCTCGTCGCCGTACCAGCTTTCGGAGGCGATCGGCCCTTCCAGCGCCAGCTCGCGCACCGTCTTGCCGGCGTCATCCTTTGCCGCGCCCCAGCGCCAGAAATGATTGATCTTACTCATGCTTTCACCCTCTTTCCGTCCTTACTTTTTAGTGATCGTCGCCCCGGCCTCGATCAGCCGAAGCGGCAGCAGGTCGCGCGCAGCCAGCAGCTCGTCGCCGCCTTCCGCCGGCGGCTTGCCCTCAAAGCGCCGCACCTCGTTGGGCGTCATCCACCCGCCGCGGATCGCCAGGTTGTGCTTGTTGGCCATGGTGGCCGTGTCCGCGCGGATCATGGCGTCCATGGTGAAGCGCCAGGCGTAGTCGGCACGCACCATGTTCCAGGTCAGCAGCTTGCGATCCAGCTGTTTCTCAAACTGCGTCACCCAGCCCAGCATGGTCAGCTGCAAAAACTCCTGCATACTCTGCTCGGCGCTGGCGTAGTCGGTGTCGCTGTAATCGCCCAACATGTGCGGCGGAATGCTGTAAACGGTCGCCACACGGTTTTTAGTAATCCGCTCCACATCCAGCACCTTGGCGTCTACGGGCGCCTTGTTCATGGTGGTGGCCGTCAGCCCGCCCTCCAGCACGATCACGTTCTTGCCGCTCTTTTGATAGCGGGTCAGAAAATCGGCGGTCAGCCTGTCGATCTCCTCTCCGCTCAATCCCACGCTCGGCACCGTCAGGATCACCGCGCTGTTGACGCTGCGCAGCTGTTCCAGGCTGAAGGTTTTCACCTCGACGTCGTATTCCAGCGATCCGCGCAGCACGTCGATGGGGCGCAGTCCCTTGGTGCCGCCATCGCCTAAAAATTGCAGTACGATCATCCGGGAGCTGTGCACCCAGTATTGAACGGCCTCCAGTTCGTCGCTCACCAGATACCACAGGTCGCCGGTTTCGCGTTCCAGCCGCGGTTGCACCAGCTGGGGTTTCAGCACATCCAGCCGCGCTGGCTGCGTGCCGTCGGCGCTGGGCACGATCAGGCTGTACGCGTTGCCCTCGGTGCATACGGCGCCCATCATGGTCAGTAGCCACAGGTAGCTGGTCATATGCCCGTTGGGCGCAAAGGTCACCAGCCGTTCCAGCGGATGATCCTTCTGCACCTCCTCGCCTTTATACAGGTGCAGGGGCATGCTGGCCAACGTAGTGGCGATCCGGTTGACGGCCGAAAAGATGCTTTCATTGCGCAGCATGCCCAGGTCGCCGATGGTCCGTGTCGGGGCTCGGGTATCGCCGGGAGCGTCCCGGCTCCGCGGTTTTTCCTTGCGCAGCGGCAGCCACGCTTTCAGATGGTCCCATAGCGTCATGGTTCAGCCTCCCGTCAGTCCAGCGATAGAATGCGGATGCGCAGGCCGCCCGGGTCAATCGGCGGCGGCGCCTGCATCCCGGCGATGTGCGCGTTCATGCACGCCATAAACCCGTCGATTTTGCGGTAGCGGTTCTTTTTTACCGGGTACCAGTTTTCTTTTTCCTTGTCCCGGTAATCATTGCGCAGCCGCACGTTGTCCATATACCAGCGCAGCATTTCATCGTTATTGTGGATCACCCGGCCGTCCAGCATCTTTTCCTTTACGTCCTTCATCGGATCGTTGAACGTTAGCGGCCCTTGCCGAATTATCTCGGTTTTGAACTTTTTAGCCAGTTCCGCATTCAGCCACTGGGCATTGAAGGGGTCGTACCCGATCACCTGGATCCGGTAGTGTGCCGACTGTGCCACAAACCAGTCGTACACGGCTTTCTGGTCGATGTACTCCCCTTCGATGATCGTTAAATATCCTTCCATAGCCCAGCGGTAATACTCAATCTTTTCCTGCGCCAGCTCCACCTTCCGGCGCGGTACCCAGCTGTGTTGCAGCCAGAAGTAGGTGCCGTCCGGCAGCTCAAACTCCAGCGCCGCGGCCGTGAAGTCCTCGCGGCTGGAAAGATCATAGCCGCCGTAGCAGCTGCGCCCCTCCAGCTCGCCAAGGTCGATCACCCGGCGGTTGCGGTTAATCACCTCCGCGTCCAGGTATCCGGCGTCGCTGGCATCCACCATCAGGTTGAAACGCTTGGTAATAAAATAAGCGCGTTCCGCGGGCGTCAATTTTGCTACGCCCCAGTCGCGCTTCATTTGTTCCAGGTTAATCAGCGCCCCCATGCTGGGGTTCGCCTTTACCCACGTTTCCGGCTTGTCGATCTCCTCTATGCTGTCCAGCTCGCAGATAAAACAGAACATGGTGTCCGCCACCTCCTGCGGCAGCGTCCCGTTCATAGCGGCGGTAAACCGGTCCATGTACTGCATCAGCGGGCCGTCCAGCACCATCCCTTTGGTGGTAATGTAGATTGCCAGCGGTTGCTGGCGTTCGGCCATGCCCTGTTTGATCACGTTAATCAGCTTGAAGTCCCGGTATTCGTGAATCTCGTCAAACGTCGCCAGGTACGGGTTCAGGCCGTCCAGCTTGGTGCTGTCGCTGGCCAGGCGCCGGATGGTGCTGTTGGTTTTCTCATACCGCAGTTCCGACCGCAGGGGCTTAAACTCATTGCGCAGTACGGGCGATCCCATAATTTGCTCTCGGCAGGTGTCAAACACCTGCCGGCCCTGTTCCTTGCTGTTGGCCAGCACGTAGATTTCCGCGCCGTTCTCGCCGTCCACGCTGGCGCAGTAGGCGCTGTTCCCGGACATCAGGGTGCTTTTGCCGTTCTTTTTCCCAATCACAATCAGCCCTTCGCGGAATCGCCTCAGCCCGGTTTCTCGGCTCACCCAGCCAAACAGGTTGCCCTCCACGAAACACTCCCAGGGCAGCAGCTCCATTTTCTTATATCGGCCTTTGGTGGGTTTCAGGTACTTTTCCATGTAGCGGATGGGCCGTGCCGCGGTTTTTTCATTAAATACCCACGGGTACGCCGGGTTGCTTTGGCTCTGCTCCAGTTCCGCCTTAAAGCGCCGGCAGGCTTGTATGTTCTTTTGACAGGCGATCTGGCTGCCGTCCAATACGGCCTGGCTATACCCGTGAATACGGTCAACGGCTGAGCGTTCCTCAGCCGTCAAAGTCGTCGAGCGTTTCAGTGTCTCCCTCCCCGCCTGCCGACGTTATTTTGCCGCCCTCCCGGCTCAGCCGTGCGCTAAGCCGTTCCTGGCGTTCCATTACACGGGTGAACTCCACTACGCTTTTATTGGGGCGGGAAAAGGCTTGCCGCCCGCTATGTATGGTTTCCACCGCCCCGCGCTTTTGGATATCGGCCTGTAAAGCCGCCTTGGTGTCCTCCAGCGAGGCGATATTGTATATCGTTATTTCCGCATGGTCGCTCAGCTTTCCGCCATGCGCCGCGCGCCACTCCCGGCATCTGCTGTCGTAGGTTTTTCTGGCAATGTCTGTCGTTAGGCTTGCCTTATGTGCTTTCCGTAACACTTCGCCCATTTTGGCCTCCTATTGTTCTTTTTCATATTTTGACAATAATGGTGCCCACCGGCGCTGCATCCTTATCTTTCTTTTTCTGGATGGGCTCCCCTTTTTCAGGGTGTTTCTTCGCGTGATGGTCGTCGCAAAGGCTTTCCAGGTTCGCCAGGCACAGCGCCAGGTCGGGGCGTTCCGTCCGCGGGATGATGTGATGCACCACCGTGGCGTGCCGTGGCCGCACGCGGCTGCATTGCGCAAATTCTCGCAGGCACTCCACGCACATGCCATGGTCGCGCAGCATCGCCTGTTTGCGTATCTGTCGCCAGGCTTTGGCGCCGTAAAACGGATCCACCTTTTTTTCATAACGCATTTTTCACCGCACGCAAAAGCCGGCGCGCTGCTGCGCACCGGCTTCGGAGTTCATCATGGGATGGCGCAGGGTGAACGCCATCCCCGGGGGCAAAAGCCAATGGAAAACTTTTGCATTCTGATCGTAGCACCTTACCCTATGTCATATCAAGAGCATATCATGTCACATCTATGTAATATAGTGTCACATCTATGCACACTGCTGTCACATCGTGTCATATTGATATAATATCGTGTCACCCATTTGAGGCCGCAAGCTCTTGCGACGTAAGGCTCCACGGGTACCAGTCCGGCATTACGGCGGCTACCTCCCCGTCGCTGATTTCGGCTACCCTCGCCAGTGCCTCTCCCTTCAATACCCGGATATATCCATAGCTGTACCCCATCTTTTTCGCAACCGCGCCCAACGGCAGGCGCTTCACGTAGCACAGCTGGATCAGCCTGGCATGGTTCATGCTCAGGCGTTTCAGCATCCGCGTCACGCCGATCACTTCCGCGCTGCGCCGGCGCTCCCGTTCGCACACGGCGTCCCTGAGTTCGGCCAGTTCACAGGCATTGGTTGCTACGGCTTCGCTGTTGGTTCCCGCAGCGTGCCGGTCTCCGGCCGGTTCCAGCTTCTGGCTGACGGCCGTGGCCGCGTCCAGCTGCCACTCGTAGCGGGCTTTCAGCTCGCTGATCTCACTTTCCGCCGCCAGGCAGCGCTCCAATACCAGCATGGCCTTACTCATGGTCTTATCCCTCCAATTGCTTCGTCCGGGTCAGCAGGTTCACCGATAGTCGCTGTCGTCCGCGTCCCCGCGGTCGCGTGGGCTTAAAAACTCCACATCCTGCGCCCGAACCTCCAGCTGGAAGCGGGTGCCGCCGTCTTTCGCCTCATAGCTGCTCACGCTCACAGGGCCGACTACGCACACCTTCCGGCCTTTAGTCAGGTACTGCTGGCAAATGTCGCCCAGTTTGTCCCACGCGTTTACACGGAAGAAATCCGCCTCGGGGTGGTCGCTGTTCGTGCGTTTGTTCACGGCGACCGTAAAGCCGCACACGGTCGCGCCGCTGCCTACGGTGTGGGTCTCCGGGTCCCGCGTCAGGTTTCCGATAATCGTCAGTCTGTTCATGTTGTTCCTTTCGCCCCTGTCGTGCCGAGGTTTCTGTCCGCTTCTTCAATCGCAATTTCCTTCAAGATATCGGCAGCCGTAACCGTCGCCGCATTCGACAGATTATCCAATGCGCGCTCCGTTTCATACGTCGTCAGCAACCCCGCCGGACGGCTGTCCAGGATCGCTTTAATCGCCGCTTCCCGTTCAATGTATTCTTTCATTAACCGCCGTCCTCCGGGGCCTGTTCCGAAGCCACTCCCATCATCGCGTCATAATCGTCCCACAGGGCAACACGGTTCAGCGCCACCTGGTATTCAAACTTCGGCAGGTCGCGCAGGCTCTTGCCCTCCACCCCGGCGGCGTTGCGCAGCTCCCGGCGGATCAGTGTCTGCACCTTGCCCTGCGCCCTTTTGGTCTGGGCGATGCCGTACAGGTTCAGCAGCGCCGCGGCGCGTTCCCGCACAGCCTTGCCCAGCTCCTGCGCCTGCCCTGGCGTCAGCTTCTCCATCAGCTCCATGCGCCGGGTCAGCTGGTGGATATTCTCGCTCATAGCGGCCATCATGTTGGCCAGCTGCTGCATGGCCGTGTTCATCTGCACAACGGCCTGCTGCATCTGCTCCGGAGCCATCATGCCCTGTTCCTGCTCGGCAGGGACGATCATGTTTTTTCCCTCACTGTTCATCAGGCAGGCCCCCTTCCACACAGTTCAGCGCCTCACGCGCCCCGTCCAGCAGCTGCTGCACCATGGCAATACTGCTTTCCCATTCATCCCGTTCCTTTTGGCGAATCGTGGATAGCTGTGCCCGCATGTGCGGCAGCGCCCCGCACCGGCCCACAAACGCCCGAGCGGATTCCGCAAACTGCGCAACCGTCAGCCCGGCAGCCGGTTCATCGACGCCTATATCCCGCGCGTTCTGGCTTTGCAGGGCCAGCAGTTGCTGCTGGGCATTCTGCCGCTGCTTGGCCTGTTCGCGGGCGAAGGTCTGCGCCTTTAACAGTTCGTTTTGCAGGCTCCGTATGGTTTCTTCCTGCTCACGGCCGGCGGCGGCGCCGGTCGGCGCGGCCTGCTTCGCAGCAAGTAGTCGGCTTTGCAACTCGGCTACTTGTTGCTGGGTCTCGGCAATCAGAGCGTCTTTCGCTCGCAGTTCTCGCTCAGCTATGCCTTTTTGCCGTACGGCACCAATTCGGCCGCTCTCGGCCAGGCTTGCTTTCCGTTCCGCCGCTTGTATGGCTTCTGCCGCTTCACTCTTTGCCTTGCGTACGGCTTCCTCCACTTCCCGGCTGCTCATGCCCTGCGCAACCGCGCGGTCGGCCATCGCCTCACGCTCGCCCTCCGGCAGCGCCAGCACCGCAGATAGCTGCCGAAATTCCAGCTGCCCCAGGCTGCTGCCCAGCCGTTTCTCCGGCGGAATCTCGCGGGCCGCCTGCATCAGTCGCTGCACCGTGCGGATGGCCAACCCCGTCACGTCCGTGGCCCAACTTTCCCATTCGCCGTGGCCGATCATTCCGCGCTGCTTGGCCTCGTTCAGGTCGTCCCCGATGCCGTAAAATTCATGGGTAATGTTGTCCTTGCGCTGGCGGATGCGGTATTCAATCGCGCTGCGCGCGGCCTTCCAGTTCACATCCACAGCATGCAAATCGTTTTCCATTTTCTTGTGCCCCCTTCTGGTTATCGGTTGTGCAGGTCATCCATCAGGCTTTCCATCCACGGCAGTCGGTGGCTGCCCGGGCGAACCAAATGCGCAAGGTATGCTTTTTGCAGCGCTTGCAGCATGGCGGTCGGCTTCTTCCGGTGCGGCGGCATCGGCCCGTCCGTCCAGTCCAGCCCGCCCTTGCCGCAGTCGCACCGCTCGCCCGGGTCGAGGTGCGCGCCGCAATACTCGCACTCGCGGTAATAGCTCATAGCAGCCTCCTTTCAGTCCCCTTCCAAAAGCGTCCGCGCGGACGCTTTTCAAAACGGCGTATCGCTTTCCATTTCCACAATGTCCGCCCCACCGCCGTTTTCCGTCACAATCATCCGGGTCTGTTCCTCCACCTCGCCGCCGTCCAGCGTTTGCCGTGGCACCCACAACAGCCGTTGACTTTTGCCGTCGATCAGCTTCACCCGCGTGTTGGTGCTCCCGTCCGCCGCTGGAAGCAACAGGCGGTCGGTCGCCATCTGCTTCCACAGCGCCTTGCTGGAGATGGGAAACTCTATTCCGGCCTTGCGCACCTGTTCGCATACCATCGCAAAGGACAGTCCGGGGTTCAGGTAGTAGTAATCCGGCCCCTTGTAACCGATCATGCCCTTGATGGGGTTGTGGGTTTCGGCCGGGTTGGTCAGGTCGCGTACTTCCGCCACGCGGGATAGCAGCAGGTCGCTGAGCGTATTAACAAAAACACGGCTGGGGCGTTCCTCGCGGCTCTCCCGGGTCTGGCGGCTGCCGTTTTCCGCGATAATCCGGCGGGCGTATGCCATTTCATCCTCGCTGCATTCGGCTACGCCCAGATACTGCATGTATTTCAGCATCATTTCGTAGCCCAGCATCAGGTAGGCCACGGTGTCGCTCATGCGGGGGCCGCTGTCGCCCAGTAGTTTCTTGGCCTCGTCGCGCAGCTGCCACAGCCGTTTTTCCAACGCGTCCGGCAGTTCGTCCATCTGCGGTTGCAGCCATTCAATGTAGCCCCGCATGGCGGCGCGCAGCACGCCGTGCTTGCCCTGCTCCTGCATCTGCGTCAACCCCTCGTCTTTGGGCACGTCCTTGGCTTCCACCTCCACCACATACAGGCGGCTGACACCGCTTTGGGTAATGCTGGGCTCGTATTCACCCGTGAGGATACTCAGGCACCGGGGCGGCATTTCCACGCGGCTGGTGCCGTCGGCATTCATGCGCCCGCGCGGTTTCATGCGGCACAGCCGCTGCGCCATGGCGTCCATGCTCCGGCGTTCCTGCGCGCTGGTGGTCGGGTGGTAATCGTCCACCACCAGCAGGCTGTCTTTCAGTTTGAACGCCTTGCTCTGCACATGGTTGCTCGTGTCGTAGAAGCTGGCGGGGAACTGGCTTTCCGCCATCGCGCGGAAGTGGTACTGCGCCAGCTCCGCGCATACGCTCTTGCCGCTTTGCTGCTCACCTACGAAGAACACGGAAAACAGCGGCTTGTTCCCGGTCTGGCTCAGCGCCTCCCGCAGCGGTGCCAGGTATACCGAAGCCAGCATCGGAATGCTGATGTGTTCCGCCAGCAGCACGCTCAGGTTGCGGCTCCACTCCGCCGCCTCGCGCACCGGAATGTCGCTGGGTTCCAGCCGGTACTCGTCCAGTCCCTCGCCCAGCTCCACGCTCACCCCGCCCGGGCCGATCGCGCCGCCCTGATACAGGTACGCCCATTCGCCGCCGATCCGCCGCCAGCCCGTGTGCGTGTATTCCGTTACACGCCTTGCGTTGGCCGCGCCCACTTCGGCGATCACGTAACGCAGCTTGTCCGCAACGGCGTTGCCCGGCAGGATGTTCGCGCGGAAGCCCCACGCTTCGCCCACCCAGGCCATGCCGCGAAAGGCTTTGTTCTGCACGCGCGCCTGCGGCAGGGTCCGGCCGTTTTTGTCCCATGCGTCGATCACGTAAACGGTTGTGGCGCTTACGCCGTCGTCCTGGGTAATCTCCAGCCGCGGGAAGCAGGTAAACGTGCAAAGCGGCGCGGGGTAGGGCGGATCGCCGGTCATTTTGCAAATGCGCCCTTTGTCGATGCAGTACCCATGCACGGATGCGTAGGCGTTTGCTACCATTTCCGCATCCCCGGTCAGCACATCGTCCGGGCCCGGGGTGAACGGTTCGGTTTCCACCACCAGCTTAGCCAGCTCCGCCAGAGCCTTTTCCGCGCCCAGCATTTCCACGTAATCGCTGATGTCACCCTTTTCGGGCAGGGCGGCGCTCCCGCGCCGCAGGTCGATCAGCTTCACGCTTTTAGCAACGTCCAGCAGTGCCGCGGCCACCCGTTTCCGGTCTGCCATCCCAACCTCGTCCACATCCGGCAGCACGATCACGTCCGCCCCCCGCAGGCTGTCCGTATGTTCCTGCGTCCACTTGATCGTCGTTCCGGCTTTGCTCGCCCCGCCCGCGTTGGTGGTGGCGGTCAGCCCCTGCGCCCGCAGGGTTTCCACATCCTTCTCGCCCTCCACCACATACACAGGTTTTCCGTCTTTGATAGCCTTAAGCACTTCCGGCAACCGGTAGAGGGGATGGGGCAGCCCGCTTGTTTTGTATACGTATCCGTCGCGTTTCGCGCTCGGGCTTTTCGGGTCGTATACCCGTTGCAAAAACGTTTTGTCCCTGTGCCCGTCCGTTTCCGTCTCATACCGGCATACTTCAAACAGCGTGCTCCCATTTTCATCCTCGTATTTGTAGGTGGCCGTCAATTTGCCCAGCGGCTTTTTATCCACGGTGTGTGTCCGCTGTTCCACGCTGCGGGTATCCGCGCGCGGCGCCCGGCGCTTTGGGGCGGGGCTGCCGCTGGCGGTACCGGTAAACAGATCGGCCATTTTCAGGCCCATCGCCGCCACAATCTCCTGCGGCTGGCACCCTGCGAAACAGTGCAGCACAATGCCCTTGTCCCCGGTTTTCACGCTCAGGCTGTGCTTTTTGTCCGCATGCGCCGGGCAGCGGCACATGGTTTCACCGTTGTGTTTCGTCGGTTCGTGGGGCAGCCGCGCCAGAAAATCCTCTAAGGTCATGGGTCTGCCCCCTTATTCGTCGCTGCTTTCAATCCGTTTTTGGATCGCGCTGAAAACCTGCTCCCTGTCAAACCGCAGGTTCCGCCCATACTTCCAGTGAGGGATCCAGCCTTCCTGAATCCCGCGGCGGATCGCGCTGACCGTCAGCCCCGTGGCCGTGCTCAGCGCGTCGATGCCGATGCCGTCGCTCCGCTTGATCGCAAAATACTTTTCCGCTTCCTCAAGGTCGATCATGCGGCGCTTGCCCAGCTTCAGCACGGGCAGCGCTCCGGCGTCGATGGCGCGGGTCACGCGCTGGCGCGACATTCCCACCGCCCGCGCGACCTCGTTGATCGTTGCCATTTTCACAGTCTCGCCTCCTCCAGCGCCTTGTCGATCGCGGTCATCGTCTCCTGCATCACCTGCGCGATCTCCCCCGCCCGCTCCCGGATGGTTCTGGCCGCGCGGGCTTCTTCCGGGCTGATCCGCCCATCGCGGGCGACCATCGCAAACTGCCGCGCAATCTCCTGCGCGTCTCCCATCGCCAGCGCCCAGCCCAGCGCGGCTTTCGCCAACTCGCTGGGCTCCCGGCTGCCATAATCGTTCATCAGCGGGCACGCCGTGCGGATATGCTGCCCCACCAGGTCGTAGGCTCCATATACGTCGCGCATCCGGGCGACCACCTCGCAGGGAGGGCAGCACCGGTCGGTTTCATAATCGCCCAGTGCCCGCGGGCTGATATATAGCTCCTCCGCCGCGCGCTCCATGCTGCACAGCGTAGGCTTGCGTACGCTGGCGGCAAAGCGCGCTGCCCGGTACATGTTGGCGCTCCGGCTGTTCATTGCTTTTCCTCCATTCCGGCAGCTTTCTGCCAGTTCGTGCTTCGTTTAGGTATGTATCTAAAAACCATTTCGGCTTGTGTTATGCTTTAATCAATAGTGCATGTAAGTAACTGTGCACATTATAATAGTATGTTTGTACATTTGTCAACACTTAATGTTGATGATTTCCAACCTTTCACATCCAATGTAATGATTTCACACATGTGTTACACTTTTCGCAGATAACAGACAGGCGGTGATATGATGCAATCGTTGGGCCTTCGTTTGAAATTGCTTCGCGATGAAAAGAGCCTCAAGCAAGATGAACTTGCCGAGAGCTTACACTGTTCACGGTTTTCAATATCAAATTATGAGAACGGTAGAACACTTACGCACGATATGGTTATCGCCTATTGCACTTATTTCAACGTTTCCGCCGATTGGCTGCTGGGGCTCACCACCGACCGCAGCCCGGGCGGCAGCGATCTGTCCAAACAGGTGGACGCTCTGGCCCGGCTCACCGTGGCGGCGGGTGGTGATCCCCTGTCGGGCGATCAGCTTTCCGCGCTGGTGGACACGCTCATTGCCTATTACCGCCGGGGCGCACCCGCGGGCAATACCCCGGTGCAGGTCACGGCGCAGTTCCTCTCCGCCATGCGCGCCGTTGTGCAGGCCGCCGTCGACGGAACCACCAGCGATCTGCTCACCGCTGCCAACGCCGTCGCAACCGCCGGCCTCAAAAGCACGGACATCATGGCCGCCAGCCTCGCAACCCGTCTGGAGGATCCTCCGGCCGCCGATTGACACCGTAAAGTGTAATGTCAAAAAGATGTGTAATGGGTTTTGTAATTTCAAAACCCTTATATTTCAACAGTTTGAAGGGTGATATTACACATTAACACTTATTACACTCAAAAACAGACACCCACAACCCTTTTCATCATTTGATTGGATTTCGGCATCCTGTCGCACAATTCATTATGATTTTGCAGATAGGAAACACGATTTGCATAAAGCATACCAAAAATAGACAGCATAACCAGAATAAGCAGGATTCACTACCATTAGTATCGAAAACCCTCCCAGTTCCAAAAAATAGGGAGGAATACAAGTGAAAAAGTTACTGTCCGTCCTTCTCGCCCTGTCGCTGTTGTGCTCCTTCGCCGTAGCGGAAACCCTTACCATTGATCTGGACACCGCCACCATCGACGAGCTCACCGCCGCCCAGTCCGCCATTAACGATCGCATCAGCGCGCTGCGCGCCGCCGAAGCGCCGGCGGGCGAAGCCATCACCCTTTCCGGCACCGGCACCACCATTCAGTCCGGCGTAGAGGTTACGCAGGTGCCTGCCCGGGTGTCGGTTACCGGCCCGGTAGAGGTTACTTTTACCGGAGGGAAGTATGATTATAAGTTCAATAACTATGAAGATGATTTTTCCTGTGAGGAGCTTACCGAAGCCGCTACCTACGATCTACTTATTGAAGGAGACGCCGACTGGAGTATTACCATTGAGCCTCTCCGTGAGGGCGGCACGATGGAGCTCAGTGGCACTGGTCCATATGTATCTGATTTCTTCCCACTTACCGGCGCAACCATCGTACATGTTACCATGGACGCATCTATGCTGGGTTCCTGGTCGGCCAGCCTGTATCTGGAATTAGGTCATCAATATAGCAATATCAGCTCGTGGCGTTCGGATAGCGTTCTGGGCGACTCATTGTTTTCAGATCCGCTTAAGTTGGAAGGTGACGCCATCATCAAGCCGACAGACGGCAGGGATCAGTATTATTGGATTATCGACGTCCCAGTTGATGCGCAGTGGTCCATCACTGCTAAATAGCGCGGCCTTAGCGAAAAATGTAGGCACACAAGAGGCCCGCGACGCTGATGGTCAGTTCGCGGGCTTCTGTCTATAAAGTTTGGGGGTCAGGGTATGGGGTATCTGGAACGCCGGGGGCAAAACAGTTGGCGCATTCGCACGCGCATCAACGTTGGCGGCAAGCAGATGTTTGTCGGCGACACGTTGCGCTTCCCGCCCGCCATGCCGGAGGACGAGCAGCGCCAGCGCGCTCAGGAGGCGCTGGACGATCTGGAAGCGGATGTTGCCGCGGGCAATATCAACGCCGCCAAACCCGAACTGACCCTTCGCCAGTTTTCGGAGCTCTATGTAACGGAATACCTGCGTCCCTCCACTTCGCCCAACAACGTCAAAACCGTTACGAACCTGCTGGAGAAGCGGATTCTCCCGGAGCTGGGCGCCCTGCCCCTGCGGCAGCTCACGCCGATCCGGATCACCCGCTTTATCAACAAACTAAAAACCTCCCCCAAAGCGCAGCAGGCTCTCCCGCCCGATCAGCGCGTGCGTCGCCCCGCCGATCCCGAAAAGCTGGCCGAGGAAATGGAAGCCTATCACGCCCGGCAGGAAAAGCTGGCCAGGGATCCCGAAACCCTCTCCGCGCGCAGCGTCCATCATTACTACCAAACGCTGAACGCCCTCCTTCAAAAGGCGGTTCAATGGGATTATCTATCCATCAACCCCATGGATAAGGTAGACGCTCCCAAGTTTCGCAAGTGCAAGATGCAGTACCTCACCGATGAGCAGGCCGTGGATCTGCTGCGCAAGCTCTCCAAAGAGGAAAACATGTCTTTCCGATGCGCGGTGCTGCTGGCCCTCCTGTGCGGCCTTCGCCTGGGCGAAGTCGGCGCGCTTACCTTTCAGGATGTCGATTTTGAACAGGGCTCCATCAATGTGTCCCATGCCCTTAAATATACGCCCGAAACCGGCAACTTTGTCGGCGATACCAAGTCCTTTGCCGGGGAGCGCGTCGTGGATCTGCCGCCCGGCATGGTCGCCCTGCTGGACGAAACCCGCAAGTATCACGAGTATGCCAAGTCCGTCCTCGGCGATCGCTGGCACGGTACCGGCCGCATCGTCTGCGCCTGGGACGGCGCGCCCCTCTCTCACGATACCCCCAGCAAGCAGTGGCGCAAGTTTGCCGATCGCAACGGCTTTGTCGGCATCCGCTTCCACGAGCTCCGCCACACCCATGCCACCATTCTGCTGGCCAACAACATCGATGCCGTCGCCGTCGCTTCCCGCCTCGGCCACGCCGATGCAACCGTCACCCTGCAAACGTACGCCCATGCTCTGCGCCGCCGCGACCGCGAAAGCGCCACCACCATGCAGCACCTGATCGACGCCGCACATTTACATGATAAGTTGATTTGAAAAAACTCCATTTATATTGAAATGATGTAGTCTTTCAGTTATGATACAACAGATGAACGGATTGATATTATGAAATATCGATACTGTGAAACGGTAAATTTATATATATTGAGGTATAACATGTTAGAGATTGCGACTTTACTAATTGCATGTATTAGTATAATTTATACGATTGTTAAAGACCATGACAAAAAAAGAAGCGAGGTTTTGGGGAAAATTGTGATGGTGGTTGTTTTTATAATCATTATTTATTGTGGTATCTTAGTAGTTAAAATATTAGTAATTCATCCAGAAAACAATGATGAAACAGCGCCAGCACCTAGTATACCTATAATTACTGCTACGCCGACGATGACGGGCGGCTCTGATAGCTTACAACCTAAAGATAGTCCTTCAGTAGAGCAGACAGCTACAACACCACCAATACCAGAATATAGTAAAGAAACTATTGATGACATTAATAAAACAATCAAATACTTCAATTATATACCAATGTACTACTATAAGAATCTAAGAGATACTAATAAAATACGTATACAATTATATGATGAAAAGAATTCGGATGAGTATGAATTTGCAAAAATTTCGTTTATTGAATTCTCATATATTAAATGCTTAAATAAAAAATACTCGGCATATGTATCTTTTTCATTGGATAACAGTGTGGTTTTGGACGAAAATGAATATAAAGACACTGATCCTTTTTTTATACGAATACTAAACAGGAAAACGAATCAGCCGTATTCTAATGAATATGTTTACATTATTATTGATGGAAAGCCCTATGAGTATATTACAAATGATGATGGTGTCGTGTGTGTGAACATACAGCACTTTAAAGACAAAGAATATAAATATGTAGCGGCATTTAAAGTCTTTTTTGATAATAAAATTGATATAGGTCTTTCGCCAAATGGTGAGGCTGTTTTTTCTATTGGACAAAGTGAAGATATAGTTAAAACAGTGTATATTGATTAACCGAATGAATGCTCAAAGTTTCGAGTGAAGAATTAATCATCAAGGGGAGAATCACATCAGAAAAAACAATAGTATGTTGAATTGTTCCTACTACTGTAGGTATTCTCTCAAGGTATAAAAGGAATGTATGTGCTTTCATTGCTTATAATTGCGATGGATTCCAATATTAAAAAAATCCGTTACGTGAAAGCATGTACACATGCATTTATACCTATAGGAGGTTTTGTATATCAACGTGCTCCCAATTCCGCTCCCAATGCATTTATTCATGCTATAACGAATAAGAAACCCTTGTGGAAAGTCTTATTCCACAAGGGTTTTACTGGTCGAGGTGACAGGATTTGAACCTGCGACCTTTTGGTCCCGAACCAAACGCGCTACCAAGCTGCGCTACACCTCGACAAGGCAGGAAAAAATGCTGGAGCCAATAAAGGGACTCGAACCCTTGACCTGCGGTTTACGAAACCGCTGCTCTACCAACTGAGCTATATTGGCGCGTCAGCGTAGGATATTATAGCAAAAGGCACCCCCTTTGTCCAGCCTTTTACACAGAAAAAACAATTGTTTCCGTACAACAGGGCAAATATCACTTGTTTTTTCGGGCATTCGCAGCCTGTGGGCATTAAACGCACCGATTCCCGCTTGAGGCGCACTCCGTTTTTCTGTCGGAAGCCACTGTATCCCGATGCGGCGCAATTACCATCGCAGGACGACTACAGTATGCAGAGAGCCGCTCATTCAGGCAAGAACTTTCCAACCTGCGCATCACTTTGAAGCTCTGTGCGTTGCCGGTGGAACGCGCCGTTTAACAGGCTCACACTTGATTTTCCTCCGCCGCTGTGTTACAACTTATTCGTCGGTATATCTGCCGACAGAATGAGGAGGCTCTATGACCCGCGCACTCACGCCGGAAGCCACGCTGCGCCGCATGACGGAAACGCCGATCCCGCGGCTTTTATTTTCGCTTTCGGCGCCGACCATCGTCAGCATGATGATCTC
>JAQUXV010000171.1 GCA_028692205.1 Eubacteriales bacterium | reverse complement strand
TCTGGCCCGCATACAACACGGTACCGCCGATGCCGATATAAAAGATGTTGGAATAACCTTCCTTGCAGATCTGGTCCACAATCGCTTCCGCCTTCGGAATCAGGTTAATCCCGTTCATGTTATCCCCAAAAATCTTCTGCTCATCAAAATCCAGCATAGGTACCTCCCAGATTTATGATAGTCGTATGGCAGGAAGAGAGAGCGTTTTGAACTTGCGCACTTCAACGTTCTCGCTACTTCTTTGTAGACTTTCAGAATCCATAGGCCAGCAGGATTCGTTATCCCTTCATGTGCCATGTGATGACATTATAGCATAACAACATATGACTTTCAAGTTTTTTCTTTCTTCTTCGGCAAACTTTTTTGGGCTGGTTTTCCCCTTTCAAACCCCAAAACGACGCGTACGGCCGCGCGCGCCGGGGCCGTACATCCCGCCGATATTCCTGCGCAGCCCTTATGCCGATAGAATTTTATGGCAGCGGGATGTGCCGCGCAGGCAGTGCGCCCGGCGACGGTGCCGTGTTTTTACGGCCTGCGAAATACAATGGAAAAACAAATTTAACCGGATGGTCAATTCGTGCTATACTGCTTTTGACCGGATGGTCTAATTCGCGGAGTGCCAAGGAGCGGCCTATGATTACCGTTGACCATGTATCCCACGATTACGGCGGAAAAGGCAAATACGCCGTGTCGGATGTTTCCTTTCGCGTCGAAAACGGAAAGATATTCGGGTTTCTGGGGCCGTCCGGCGCGGGCAAATCCACCGTTCAAAACCTGATGACGGGTTTGCTGCCGCTGCAAAAGGGCGAAGTGCTGTACGACGGCCAATCCGTCCGGGCGCTTAAAACACAGTTTTTCAACCGCATCGGCGTATCCTTTGAGCAGCCGAACGTTTACGCCCGGCTGACGGGGTATGAGAACCTCAAGTACTATGCCGCGCTCTTTACTGTGCCCACGCTCGACCCTATAGTGCTATTGGACCGGGTCGGCCTGCGGGAAGCGGCCCACCAAAAGGCGATTGAGTATTCCAAGGGAATGCGGCAGCGGCTTACGCTGGCGCGGGCGCTGCTGAACCGACCGGAATACCTGTTTTTGGACGAACCCACCGGCGGGCTGGACCCTTCCACCGCGGCGAACGTCCGCGAGCTAATCCGGGAACAGCGCGACCGTGGGGCAGCGGTGTTTTTGACGACGCACAATATGGAACTGGCCGATTCGCTCTGCGATACGGTCGCCTTTCTGTACGGCGGCAAAATTGCCGCGATGGATTCACCCGAAGCGCTGAAACGTGCCTACGGGCAGCGTCAGGTAACCGTTGTCTACCGGGAAGCGGACGGGGAACGTTCCCGCTCGTTTGCCATGGACGACCGCGCCGGGCTTGCCTCGTTTCTGGCTCAAACCAGCCCGCTTACGATCCACTCGCAGGAGGCGACGCTGGAAGAAATCTTCCTCCGCGTTACCGGGAAGGAGCTGAAGTCATGAGCCGCATCGCCGCGCTGTGCCTGCAGGATTTCAAACGCTTGTTGGCCAACGCGCTTTTCTGGGTCATCACCGCCACGCTGGTACTGATTGTGCTGGTGGTAAACTTTGCGCTGCCCAAAACCGTTGCCGGTGAAGACTATCCCCTTTACACCTATCAAATCAATATTCCCGGCGCGACCGCCGTGGAGAGCGAAGCCCGGCTGCGGGAGCTGGTTCGGGACAGCGGTGCGGTCGGGCTGCTGGGCACGGATGGAGGCATCCTGACCGTGCTCAATCCGGGGCTGTCCGACAAAACCATCCATGCGATCATGGTTCTGCTTTTTAACCCTTCCGCTGCCGACACGGTTAAAATCAGTGTGGAGAGCCTTAGCCCCATCCGCGAGGCGGTTCCCTTCAACAAACGGATGACGCCTGTATTCATCTGCTTCGAAGCGCTGGTCATCGGTTTCATCCTCGGCGGCACGCTGATGCTCTCCGAGAAGGAAGAAAGCACCGTGCGCGCGCTTCGCGTCGCGCCGGTAAGCGCCGATGCGTATCTGCTTTCCAAAACGTTGCTCTTTTCCGTGATCGGCACGGTGTACGCGCTGCTGATGGCGTTTCTTTGCATCGGCTTCGGGTTTCCCATTCTTCCTTTCTGCCTGCTCAGCTTTTTCGGCTCGACAGTCTTCTCCCTGATCGGGTTGGGGTTCACCCCCTTCTTCCGGGATATGAGCAGCTGGTTTTTCACCATGGCGCTCGTGCTGGCCATCAATATGCTGCCTGTCGTCGCGTATACGGAACCATCCTTTTCTCCGCTCTGGCTCCGGGCGATTCCCTCCTACCCGCTCCTCTTCGCCTACGAGGATGTTCTGCTCGGCACAGGCGCCGTTTCATCCTCCGCCGTCTTTACCGTGGCGGGCTGGTGCGCGGGCGCGTATCTGCTGAGCCGGATCATTGTCGGCAGACGTTTCCTTGCCAGAGGAGGGCGCTAAGCGATGAAATGCCTTCTGCAAACGATTCTCAAGGAGTTCAAGCTCATCTTTCGCAACGGCCTCACCCTTTACCTGACGGTTTCGCCCGCGCTGCTCGCGCTGGTGTTCATCCTGGTGTTCGGCAGCGTCCGCACCTCCAACATCCCCCTTGTGACAGACGGCAGTCTGCCCGCGGAACAGGCTGCAAGGCTGGAAACCGTAGCCGATGTAGCGTATGCCGACGGTATGGACACCATGATCCGCCGGGTTGACGCCGCCGACAGCGTCGCGGGTGTTTATTGGAAGGACGGCGGCATCCATCTGCTGGTGGAAGGCAACGAAGGGCAGGCTTTTGCCGAGTCCCGGCGGCAGCTGGCCGCGGCCGCGCTGAGCGCGGAGGTTCCCGCCTATGCCACCGAAACGGTTGAAATATCCGCCTCCCCCGCGTATGTCGTTTCCATCACCTGCGTGCTTCTGCTGGCGCTGTTTATCGGCGGCGCTGCGCTGGGCCTGAGCGGCGTGGACGAACGGGAAAGCCGCGCAATCCGCGCGATATCGGTAAGCCCCATGTCTCCGGGCGGATATATCCTCTCCAAAATCATCCCCGCGCTGCTGCTCGGCATTCTCGGCGTATCGGCCTGCGCCCTGATGATCGGGCGTGCGGACGCGCTGCCGCAGTTCCTGCTGTTGGCGCTTTGCAGCGTGTTCGTCGGCGGCATGATCGTTTTCCTGATGATCGGTTTTGCCGATAACCAGATTGCCGCGGTCGGCGTGCTGAAAATCATCATGCCGGGGTTTCTGGTAATCGGAGCCGCCGCGATTTTCGTGCCGGATTCATGGCTGTTTCCTTTCTACCTGCTGCCCATGTACTGGCAATACGCCGCCATTAACGCGATATTGTCCGGCGGCGCGGCGGCCTTCCCGCTCCTGATGGTGCTTGCCGTGAGCCTGCCCTGGTTTGCGGCGGTGATGCTGGTTTTCAAAAGACGGGTTCCCCTGAAAGTATGGAGGTGATCGTATGGCATGGTACTGGTGGCTGGTGATCATCGTGGCGCTGACTGGATTTATTTATTTAAAAATAAAGGTTGGCGGCGCATGGATGCGGAAACAGAAAGCGAAGAAAGAACGTCGGGAAAAGACCATGGAGGATGAGGATTGATGCCGAACGGAGCCATGAAGTGGCGGCAGGAGGGCACGCAAAACCCGCTTGCCGCCAACAGGGAATTGCTCGGCGCGGCGCTTGGCGCTTTTGCGGCGCACTCGTTTCAGGAAGCGTCTCTCAACGACATCCTGAAAGCGGCGGGGCTTAACAAGGGCAGTTTCTATTACCGCTTTTACGATAAGCTGGATCTGTACCTGTCCCTGTTCCAGATGCTGGCGGAGCAGAAGCTCGCGCTTTTTCAGGCATACGACGATGCCGGTACCGGGGACGATTTTTACGCGTCCATCCGGCAAAAAGCGCTGCTTGGCCTGCGGTTTGCCAAAAAGGAGCCGGAGTATAACGCCCTTTCGCGCCGTTTTATGGGCGAAGACCCCGCTTTTCGTAAAACTGTAACCGACGCTTTCGGCGGCGTCACGGAAAACGCGCTGCGCCGGATGGTGGAAGCCGCGAGGGAAAAGGGACAAATTCGCGGCGATATCTCCGTAGAGATGATGACGGAGGTTTTCTCGCTCCTTCTGGAGCGGATCGATAAAGTGATCACGCCGGAAATGAGCGATCAGGAAGTGCTGCACAAAGTGGACGAGCTGATCACCGTGCTGCGGGACGGTACCCGCGCGGAACCGTATCCGCGGGGCTAACCCGCAGCCGTCTGCCGCTATTCCGTAAACCAACTCTATCCGCCCCCGTTCGTGCTGACGCTGTTATAATCCGAAGCTTTTCTATATCCCCCGTTTCCCGCGCAAATACCGCACGCACAGTAACCGCATCCAAAAAATCAAACAAAAGAAGGTGCCGGCAATGCTGGAATACCCGGAAACCGTCACGCTGGGAAAACAACTGAATCAACTTGCAGGCAAACGAATCGCACGCGTTTATCCGCCCACAAAGCCGCATAAATTCTGCTGGTTCACGGGCGACCCCGCCGCCTACGACGCCCAGTTGAAGGGCGCGGCGATCCAGGCGGCGGAAGGCTTCGGCTCCTTTGTGGACTTGGTTTTTGATAGCGGCGAGCGGCTGTGCGTAAACGACGGCATCAACGTGCGCCTGCTCGGCCGGGATGATACGCCGAAGGATTATCAGCTCCTGATGGCGTTTGACGATGGCGATATGCTGGCTTTTACCGTGGCGATGTACGGGGGCATCATGCTGCACGGCGACGATTTTGATAACGAATACTACCGGAAAAGCAAGGCGGCTCTGCCGCCGTCCGGCGATGCGTTTGCATCGCGGTTTCATCAGTTGTTGGCGGAAAGCAAGCAGAATTTGAGCGCAAAGGCGTTTCTGGCTACGAAGCAGCGCTTTCCGGGCATCGGCAACGGCGTTTTGCAGGATATTCTGTTTACGGCGGGCATCCACCCGAAACGAAAAATCGGTTCTTTCAGCGCAGAAGAAAAAGAGCGCCTGCTTGCCGCCGTCGTGTCGGTGCTTGCAGAGATGGCCGAGCTTGGCGGCCGGGACACGGAGAAGGATCTTTACGGCCATCCGGGCGGATATGCAACAAAGCTGTCGCGCAACACCCTTGCTTCCGGCTGCCCCCGCTGCGGCCATGAAATTGTGAAGGAAGCCTACATGGGCGGCGCGGTCTATTATTGCCCGCATTGCCAGCCCGCGACAAAATAATAGCCCGGATACCGTTCCGCCGAACCGCCCGTTTACCCTGTTCTTGTTTGGACGTATAAAAAGTGTGGCCGTCCCCTTCTATGGGGGGACGGCCTTACACCGTTCACAAACCTCTTGCAGGCACGCAAGTTCAGTTTTCTTAAATGGGTTCAGCGATACGGAGCCAAGCCGCACACGGGTGGGAACTTACAAAGACGTACGCGACCGCCTGCTGTGGTGAAAACGACAAAGCCGATGGGCTATCAAGCTCGCCGAGGCCATCCCTTAACAAAAAGGGTGGCCTCGGCGTTTTATTTGGTTTATATTCATTGGCGCCGTCACGCCGGCCCGATCAACGGGTTATGGATTTCCCTTGCTGTCTCCCGGCGGATATTCCTTGTCTTTCCAATACCACCATTTCAGCTTTTCCGAGGCGTGTTCATCGTTTTCCGCATAATATACCGCCAGCCTGAAAACGTACAGCAGGCAGCGATCCTCCTGAACGCCTTTGCGAAGGCCGCTCTTTTGGTACAGGTCCTCCGGCGATTGCCCAGCCAGCGAAGCAACGCTGTCGTATCCGATCGCGATCAAATCCTGCTCGATGCTTTTACCGATGCCCGGTATCTTCCGCAAATCGCCCACCGTGCCCACTCCTCCTGCATTGTCTGCTTCCAAACGCCTCCGCCCGGCGCGACAGGTTTCATTGGCGCATCCTACTGTGTTTGATTCTGCGTTTCCACATCCTGTTCCTGTTTCGCAAACACGCCTCAAATGTTTGCGCCATGGTATAGGTAGTTTTTATCCTGCTTTTCTATCCCCAATGCGCCCGCGCTTCACCAAAAGCAGGGAAACCCCCGTTCCCGTGGCGAATTACCAATTATAACCTTACGGTGATCTCACTTCACCCCCGATATAGTTGCATTTCACGGTGCGTTTCTCCCTCCCGTAATTTGCGTGACCGTTTCCCGGGAAAGGCTGACAATATGAAAAAGAAAACCATTATGGTTGTAGACGACGAAGCCAT
>JAQUXV010000170.1 GCA_028692205.1 Eubacteriales bacterium | reverse complement strand
TGAGCCTGGCGGTATCCTACGGCTGTTACATCCTTTTTTCCGAAGACCACACCATCAACGGCGCGAACACCGCGCAGCTGATGCTCGGCAACGGAATCTCGTGGGTGGTGGCGGTGATTTTCGCCTTCTGGATCAACCGGCGGATGGTGTTCCGGGTGCAGGGCGGCACGGTGAAAAGCATCCGCAATGAGTTTATCGGTTTTGTGGGCGCGCGCCTGCTCAGCTGGGCGCTGTTTGAGGAAGGCTTCGCGGCGCTGATGAAGTGGATGGGCATCAGCAACCTGTGGAACCGCCTGATTGTGCTGGTGCTGGTAACGATTTTCAACTATGTGGCCAGCAAGTTTTGGATTTTCAAGCCGAAGAATCAGGAATGCGTGGTTGTCGAGATGAGCACGGGCGCGACGAAGGACGACCCTAACGCCTGACGCCATAGGGAATTGGATGCATTTTACAGTTGATACGTGCCGTTGAAAAAACGGTGGATTTGGCACCGGAAAAAATGGAGGTTTTTCACAAAAGATAGAATAACGTACGTCTTTTTAGAAGCTTGCTCTTTCTTTATCGGACAAATTAGGGTATACTGATCGTGCCAGATTAGTGCCTGGGACTTGTGCCAAAGGAGCGAAATCATGACAGATTTTACCAATAGTTGGAACGATGACGAGATTCTTTCCGCACCCTTCGCCCCGCTCGGGTTGATCGCCATGCCGGGCTGCGAGGAGTTGGGTGCGAGCGTCAATCGGTGGTTGATGAAATGGCGTGAACATCAGGAAGCCATGGAGGATACCCATACGCCGCTTTTCGGCGTTTTGGGCGCCAACCGGGAAAACTTCCTGATCGACGTGCAATGCCCCCGTTTCGGCACCGGCGAAGGTAAGGGCATGATTCGCAGCTCCGTAAGGGGTTACGATTTGTATATCCTTGCGGATATCGGCGCGTATAACGTGACGTACAAAATGTACGGCAGAACCGTACCAATGTCCCCGGACGACCATTATCAGGACATCAAGCGCATCATTGCCGCCGTCGGCGGCCGCGCCAAACGAATCAACCTGATTATGCCGCTATTGTACGAAGGGCGGCAGCATCGCCGCAACGGCCGTGAAAGCCTGGACTGCGCGCTGGCGCTGCAGGAACTGGTGAACATGGGCGTTTCCAACATCATCACGTTCGATGCGCACGATCCGCGCGTGCAAAACGCGGTGCCGCTGGCGGGCTTCGACAGTGTTAAACCGACCTACCAGATTTTGAAGGCCCTGCTGCGCAACCAGCAGGATCTGCGGCTGGAACAGGGACACATGATGATCGTCAGCCCCGACGAAGGCGCCATTGACCGCAACATTTTCTACTCCTCTGTGCTGGGGCTGGATATGGGCCTGTTCTACAAGCGGCGGGACTATACCACCATCGTGGATGGGCGCAACCCCATTATCGCGCACGAGTATCTGGGCGACAGCGTGGACGGCAAGGATGTTTTCGTCAGCGACGATATTCTTTCTTCCGGCGAAAGCATACTGGATCTGGCCAAAGAGCTGAAAAAGCGCAACGCCAACCGCATTTATGCCGCCGCGACCTTTGCGCTGTTCACCAACGGGCTGGAGGCTTTCAACAAAGCGTATGAGGAAGGCATCATCACCCGCATTATCGGCACCAACCTCACCTACCGGATGCCGGAGCTGAAGGAAGCGCCCTGGTTTGTGGAAGCGGATATGAGCAAGTACATCAGCTTCATTATCGCGTCGCTGAACCACGACCGCAGCCTGAGCAAGCTGCTGAACCCCTACGACCGTATCCGGCGACTGGTAAGCTGCTATCAGGAAAAGCAGACGGAGCAGGGCATTCGGCTGATATAAGCGGATGAACCGGGGCTAAACTAATTGAAGAAAGTAAAAGGCTGTCGCAGATGCGGCAGCCTTTCAGCCTGCTGAAAAAAGCTCATCTGCTTTGTCACCTGCGCCGCAACGGGCGGTCACGTACGTCCGTGTACGCTCCCGCCCGTGTACGGCTTGGCTTCGCGCATCTGAACCTTTTTGAGCAGGCTGAGCTTGCGTATTCGAAAAAGGCTTATGAACGGCTTATCAACGACTTATACCGGCGAAACGGCTTAACGGCTTAATGTCTGCCTTCTTCGTGCGCCGGTTGCCGATGATCGTATTCGACGGGTTATTTACCAGACTTTATCATTTGTGCTATAATCATAATAGAAGACGGTCGATAAGCAAGAACGATGGAACAATGAAAACAGGCGCTTCGGGACGGGAAGACCCTGAACTTGCGCGGTCAAACCGAACTTGCACGAAAAGCCGGTATCATCGTCAATTTGATAAAAGTAAAATAGAATTTGAGCATTGGGTAAAATTGATGGGAACAGGAACAAAGATCGCTCATACATGCTACGTAAACCTGCGCCGCTGGATCGTGATTCGAGAAGGAGGGTATTGTTTATGGTATATCAGATCGTGAAGGAGTTCCCCAACGACATCCTGTTTGAACAGGAAGGCCCATTCGTATCCATCTATCTGCCCACAATCCGGTTTATACCGGAGAATAAAAAGGATCCCATCGTTTATAAAAACCTTCTGAAAACGGTGGAAACCTCCCTGGCGAAAAAGCATTCCCCCAAGGATGTCGGCGCGATTATGGAGCCGCTGAAGCAAATGGAGGACGATGACGACATTTGGAACAATACGCTCAGCGGAATGGCAGTCCTGTGTACCCCGACGAAATGCGTCGTATACAGGCTTTACGACAGCGTCGAGCCGCTGGCGATCGTATCCAACCAGTTTCACACCAAACCGCTGATGAAAGCCTTTCAATCGCTTGGGCATTATCAGCTTCTGGGGCTGAGCGGCAGCGAGTTCGACCTGTTTCAGGGTAACCGGAACGTGATCGAAAAAATTCAGCTGGAGCCGGGCGCTCCCCGAGACATCAAAGCGGTGCTGGGTGAACAGTTGCCCGACGATACAACCCTGACGCATGTTTCCGGGGCCGAGCAGGGCGGCGTGTTCCACGGCTATGGCGGCGGTAAACCGGAAATTGGCAAGGATATGGAAAAATTCTTTCGGTATGTCGACCGCTTTGTGATGGACAATTATTCCAAGCCGTCCGGGCTTCCGCTGATACTGGCGGCGCTCCCGGAGCACCACCCGACGTTTATCCGAATCAGCAACAACCCGTTCCTGCTTAAAAACGGCATCATGGGCGACTATACTTCCTTCACGCTGGAACAGCTGAAGGAGAGTATTCGGAAAATCCTTGAGCCGTTCGATCGCGCCAAGCTGGAAAGCTACCGGCAGCGCTTTGAGCAGGCGAAGGCGTCCGGAACCGGGTCGGACAGCCTTGCGGTCGTCGGCAAGGCGATTGTCGAAAACCGGGTGGGTATGCTCTTTATTAACGCGGATAAGATCATTCCGGGGAAGGTTTCCCCCGAAACGGGAAAAGTTTTCGAGCGGAGCCTCGACGACCCCGAAACCGGCGATGTGCTGGACGAACTGGCTCAGCTTGCCTTGAAGAGCAAGAGCGAAGTAGTGGTTCTGTCGTCCGATACGATGCCGAGGGAAACGGGAATCGCGGCGATTTTCAGGTTCTAGGGGAACAACCGGCACACGGGCAAGCGTGCCTTTACCCGTTAGGTTTACAGGGCCTGAACCCTTTACGTCCGTATCCCGGTATAGTATTCACAAGGGGTTGCCATTCGTGTCTGCCGGTTCCAAACGAGGATGCGATTACCGGAACCCCGGATTCCCGGCTCAAACCGTCAAAAAAGTGGCATTTGCCACTTTTTTGCTTACGGGTACTGTTTGCGGGCAAGCCGCAAACGCCCCGCCCGACCGGCTAAACCGTTCGATACGATTAGCAACGGAGGGTTCCCTCCGATGCTACCCGGGAAAACGAGTTCTACAGCAGGCGAGCCGGAACCCCGGGTTCCCGGCCCGCCCGCGCCCATTCCCGTATAAAAACGACGCTCCCTGCACCGGAAGAATACCACAGCCCGGTGCAGGGAGCGTCGTTTTGTTTAAGAAAACTAGATTATTCCGCAAACAGCGGGGTGGAAAGATAACGGTCGCCGGTGTCCGGCATCAGGGTGACGACGGTTTTACCCGCGTTTTCCGGCCGTTTGGCAACCTCGATGGCCGCCCATACCGCCGCGCCTGCGGAAATGCCCGCCAGCAGCCCTTCCAGCCGCCCGATGAGGCGGGTGGTTTCGAAGGCGTCGGCATCCGCGACGTCGATCACCTCGTCGTAAACTTCCGTGTCCAGCACTTCGGGCACGAAGTTGGCGCCGATGCCCTGTATTTTATGCCCGCCCGCCGTGCCCTTGGAAAGCAGGGGGGAGGAGGCGGGCTCCACCGCCACCACTTTCAACGCGGGGTGCAGCTGCTTCAGGTATTGGCCCACGCCCGTCAGCGTGCCGCCAGTGCCCACGCCCGCCACGAAGAAATCCACCTTGCCGTCGGTATCCCGCTCAATTTCCGGGCCGGTGGTTTTACGGTGGGCTTCGGGATTGGCGGGGTTTACGAACTGGCCGGGAATGAAGCTGTGGGGGATTTCCGCGGCAAGCTCGGCGGCCTTATCCACCGCGCCCTGCATGCCTTTGCTGCCTTCGGACAGCACGATTTCCGCGCCGTAGGCCTTCATCAGCGTCCGGCGTTCCACGGACATGGTATCCGGCATCACGATCACCGCGTGGTAGCCACGCGCGGCGGCTACGGACGCGAGGCCGATGCCCGTGTTGCCGGACGTCGGCTCGATGATAACGCTGTCCGGCTGCAGGAGGCCCCTTGCCTCGGCGTCGTCCAACATTGCCTTGGCAATGCGATCCTTTACCGAGCCGGTGGGATTGAGGAATTCTACCTTTGCAAGCAGCCGGGCTTTAAGGCCGAACTGCTTTTCGATGTGGGAAAGCTCCAGCAGAGGGGTGTTGCCGATTAACTGGTCGGCGGAAGTGTAGATATTCGCCATCGTAAACCGTCCTTCCATAACAGGGTGGGTTCCCGCGGGCAGGCAAGCGCCCGCCCGCGGGAAAGGTGCTACTGCAGCGCCACCACGGCGTCCACTGTGGCCGTTACGGACAGAATGCCGTTTTCGATCGGCGTGGCGCCGGAGTCCATAGCATAGGCGACGGAGCGGCTGTTCGTACTGAAATAGTAGGAATTGTCCGCTTCGGTTACGGAGATCACGTCTCCGGCCTCGCGGCCCAGTGCGCCTGCGATCAGCCCGGCTTTGCGTACCGCGTTCTTAGTGGCGGCCTGAAGCGCCTGCTCGTAGGCTTCGTCCTGATGGGTGCTTGCCAGATCAACCCCATAAGTCTGGTTTGCGCCCGCGGCAACGGCCGCGTCCAGCAGGGCCGACAGCTGATCCAGGTTCCGCACCGTGACCGTGACGACGTTTGTGACGACATAACCCGTCAGGGTCTCCTGTCCGTTGTCCGAATAGCTGTAATTGGGGCTGACGCTGTAGGTTTGGGTTTGCAGATCCTGCGCGTCTACGCCCATTGCCTTCAGGGCGGCGAGCACAGCCTGCATAGCGGTAGAATTCGACTCCAAAGCGGCGGATACCTGCGTATCATCCGTGCGAACGCCCGCGGTGAAGGTGGCCATATCCGGCGCTATGGTTACGGTGGCGGTGCCGGTGGCGGATACCGTCTGCGCGGCGCTTTCGGCCAGCGCGGGAACAGCGGTGAGGCAAAGGGAAATGGAAAGCAAAAGAACAAGGAATTTTTTCATGGGTAACAATCTCCTTACATGTTCGGCGGGCGGGGAAGCCCCTTTTATGCCCGCCGTGGTTTAGCCCTGATGGGGTGAACGGATCAATCCGGCAAGCGCCGAGATATCCGCCGTAGGGTTGCGTTGCCATAGAGGGTGGTAAGGCCGCGGCGGCCGCGCCGCTGTTACGGTTTGAACATCCCGTAGCAACGGCGCTGTGTCGCGGCAAGATAGCTTTGTGCTATGCATCGGTAAGCCGGGGGGTTATTCCTGCGGAGGCAGGTCGTCGCTGCCGGTCGTTTTGGGGTTGCGGCGGCGGCGGGCGCGAACGATCAGCCACACGACCACAATCACTACGGCCAGCGGCACAAGCACCGGCAGAAGGATGGCGATGAACACCAGCATGTTCTGGAAGAACTGCCCGATCCCCTGAATGGAGGCCTGGAACCCGCTTTCCAGCCGCTGCCACAGCGTAAGCTCCGTGGCTTCCGCCGTCTCGCGGTCACTCTGTTCCC